>JBGAHT010000082.1:0-6305 GCA_044226035.1 Thermomonas sp.
AAGCACGTCCGCGTCATAAATCTCTCCGATCTCCATGAAACAAGCAGCGGTGATTTCATCAAACGCTACAAGAGTCTAGAAGGACAGCATGGGATCATTTCACATTCGGTATTTTCGCCAAGTAGGTCGCATCAGCTCCGTCGCCACACATCAAGAAAAGCTGGCGCTCCGATTATTCTCGCTTGGGGTGTCAGCACCGGACTTAACGGCCTAACTACGCGGGCAATCAATGCGCTCGCAGACGAATCTGGAGTTGTTGGCTGGGCCAGAGATGGCAGTCGAACTAGGTACTACCATCCACTTCCAAGACCTCTGTACAAGCAAACGATTTGGGTGGAAAAAATATTGAATATTCTGTCTGGTAACAATCCGCCCACGATGCCCCAGCCTGTCGATCTGGATTGAAAGATGTGTCGCTGTTGATTTGGACAAGGTTCGTATCAGTCGTTTCCACGCAAACAAAAAAAGGAGCCTCTCGGCTCCTTTTTCGTTGCATAGAATCGGATCGATTACTGCGTGTGCAGGTCGTGCAACTTGGTCTCGCGCGAACCGAAGTAGGCGGCGAGGTCGGCGATCTGCTGGTCGGTGAGGTCCTTGGCCTGCGAAGCCATCAGGTCCGTCGTCGGGCTGCCGGAACGGTCGCCGTCGCGGTACAGCTGCAGCGAGTGCGCGATGTAGTCGTGGTACTGGCCGCCGATCTTCGGGTAGGCCGCGTCGATCGGCGCGTTGCCCTCGGCGCCGTGGCAATCCACGCAGGCCTGGCCGGTGGCCTTGCCCTTGGCTTCGGCCAGCTGCTTGCCGGCGTCGACGTGGCCCTCGGGCAGGCCGGAGGACGAACTGGTGTGGCCTTCGGAACGGTCCGCCTGCGAATGCTCGGCCGGGACGTCGTTGGCGTTGCTGCAGGCGGCGAGGGCGAGCGCGCACAGCGCGGTGGCGAGAATGGTCTTCGTCATGGCGCGGTTCACTTGTCCACTCCGGAAAGGTAGGCGGCGATGTCGGCGATGTCCTGCTCCGAGAAGCTCTGCGCCTGCGCCTGCATCGTCGGGTGCTTGCGCGCCCCGGAGCGGTACTCCATCAGCGCATTGGTCAGGAACTGCGCCGACTGCCCGCCGATCCTCGGCACGTGGTAGTTCGGGTAGGCGTTCTTGTAGCCGGTGATGCCGTGGCAACCCTGGCAGGTGTAGGTCAGCGGCTTGCCGCGGGCGGCGTCGCCGATCGGCGCGGCGGGGGTTGCGGCGGGCGCCGCAGCGGCGGGCGCAGCGCTGCTGGCGGGGGTTGCGGCGTCCTGGGCGAAGGCGCCGGCGGGCAGCGCAAGGACGAGGAATGCGGCGAAAGTCTGCAGTCGCATCGGGTGTTCCCGGTATTGGAGTGGTGCGTTTCGTCATTCCGAAACGCATTCACGAAAGTATAGCGTGCGCCCGAGATGCAACGGAACGCGCGGTCCCGGCATCCTCGTTGCGCAGGCACCATGACCTTCGGCGCATGGGCGCCCGCAGGCCAAGGTGATATACCTACCTACAACACCAGACAGGCCCTGTCCCGATGCCGCTTTCCTCCCCCCGTTCCACCAGGCTCGCCGCCGGGCGCCTGTCGCGCCCGCTGCCCGCGTTCGCCATCGCCGCCTGCCTCGCCCTGTCCTTGCTCGGCGGCTGCAAGAAGGGCGACGGCGACGCCCAGGCCAAGGACGCCGACAAGGGCCCGGACGCGATCCCGGTCGAGGTCGCCACCGTGGCGCGCCGGCCGATCGCGGCCAGCTACAGCGGCACCGCGCCGCTGGAGGCGCGCGGCGAATCGCAGGTGGTCGCCAAGACCTCCGGGGTGGCGCTGCAGGTGCTGGCCCAGGAAGGGCAGGCGGTGCGCGCCGGGCAGGTGCTGGTGCGGATCGACCGCGCGCGCCCGGCGCTGCAGGCGGCGCAGGCCGAGGCGCAGGTGCGCAAGCTCGAAGCGAACTATTCGCGCGCACGCACGCTCGCCGCGCAGAAGATGGTCAGCGCCAACGACCTCGACCAGCTCAAGTACGACCTGGAGAACGCGCGCGCGGTCTACAACATGGCCAGGCTCGAGCTTTCCTACACCGACGTGGTCGCGCCGATCTCCGGCACGATCGCCTCGCGTTCGATCAAGCCCGGCAACTTCGTGCAGATCAACACGCCGATCTTCCGCATCGTCGACAACTCGCGGCTCGAGGCCACGCTCAACGTGCCCGAACGCGACCTGGAGACGCTGAAGCCCGGCCTGCCGGTTTCGCTGCAGGTGGATGCGCTGCCGGGCAAGTCGTTCGCCGGCAGCGTCGATCGCATCGCGCCGGTGGTGGACGCCGGCAGCGGCACCTTCCGCGTGGTCTGCGCGTTCGACGGCGGCGGCCTGCTGCAGCCGGGCATGTTCGGCCGCATCCGCATCGACTACGACCAGCGCGCGAACGCGCTCGTCATCCCGCGCACCGCGCTGCTCGACGACGAATCCGATCCCGCGGTGTTCGTCGCGCGCGGCGGCAAGGCGGCGCGCGTGTCGGTGAAGCTCGGCTACACCGACGGCGAATGGGCCGAGGTGCTGTCCGTCCTCAAGCCCGGCGAACAGGTGGTCACCGCCGGCAAGGTCGCGCTGCGCGAAGGCAGCGCGGTGCAGGTGCTCGGCGCGCAAGCGGCGAACGTGGCAACGAAGGCCGCCGCGCCGAAGCCGGGCGCGAAGCAGTGAGCGCCGCGCCGACCGGGGCCGCGAGGACTGCGCGCGGCCTCGTGGAGTTCTGCACCCGCCGCCGGGTGACGGTGGCGATGTTCTGGATCACGATGTTCCTGTTCGGCGGGCTCGCGCTGCGCGACCTCAAGGTCAACCTGCTGCCCGACCTCAGCTATCCCACGCTCACCGTCCGCACCGAATACACCGGCGCGGCGCCGGCCGAAATCGAGACGCTGGTGACCCAGCCGGTCGAGGAAGCGGTCGGCGTGGTCAAGAACCTGCGCAAGCTCACCTCGGTCTCGCGCACCGGGCAGAGCGACGTGGTGCTGGAATTCGCCTGGGGCACCGACATGGACCAGGCCAGCCTCGAAGTGCGCGACAAGATGGAAGCGTTGCAGTTGCCGCTGGAAGCGAAGGCGCCGGTGCTGCTGCGCTTCAATCCCTCGACCGAACCGATCCTGCGCCTCGCGCTGTCGGACAAGGGCAACGGCGGCGACGAACTGCTGCGCCTGACCGAATTGCGCCGCTACGCCGACGACGACCTGAAGAAGAAGCTGGAACCGGTTTCCGGCGTGGCCGCGGTCAAGGTCGGCGGCGGCCTCGAGGACGAGGTCCAGGTCGACATCGACCAGCAGAAGCTGGCCGCGCTCGGCATCCCGATCGAAACCGTGATCCAGCGCCTGCAGCAGGAGAACATCAACGTCTCCGGCGGACGGCTCGAGGAAGGTTCGCAGCGCTACCTCGTGCGCACCGTCAACCAGTTCGCCGACCTCGACCAGATCCGCGACATGCTGGTGACCACGCGCGCCGCGAGCGCCGGCGAAAGCGACACCGACCAGGCGATGCGGGTCGCGGCCGCCAGCGGCGACGCGAGCGTGATGGCGGCCCTCGCGCAGCAGAGCAGCGCCAGCGGCGCTTCCGCGATCGCCGGCGGCCAGGCCTTGCGCCTGGGCGACATCGCGACCGTGCGCCAGGGCCACAAGGAACGCGAGGCGATCATCCGCCTCGGCGGCAAGGAAGCGGTGGAACTGGCCATCTACAAGGAAGGCGACGCCAATACCGTCGCCACCGCGGACGCGGTGCAGAAGAAGCTGGCCGAGCTCAAGGACCAGATCCCGGCCGACGCCGAACTCACGGTGATCGACGACCAGTCGCAGTTCATCCGCCACGCGATCAGCGACGTGAAGCTGGACGCGGTGATCGGCGGCGTGCTCGCGATCCTGATCATCTTCCTGTTCCTGCGCGACGGCTGGAGCACGTTCGTGATCTCGCTATCGCTGCCGGTGTCGATCGTCGCGACGTTCTTCTTCATGGGCCGGCTGGACCTCAGCCTGAACGTGATGTCGCTCGGCGGCCTGGCGCTCGCCACCGGCCTGGTCGTGGACGATTCCATCGTCGTGCTCGAATCCATCGCCAAGGCGCGCGAACGCGGGCTCGGCATCATCGAAGCCGCCATCGCCGGCACGCGCGAGGTGAGCATGGCGGTGTTCGCCTCCACGCTCACGACCATCGCGGTGTTCCTGCCGCTGGTGTTCGTGCAGGGCATCGCCGGGCAGTTGTTCCGCGACCAGGCATTGACCGTCGCCATCGCGATCGCGATTTCGCTGTGCGTGTCGATGACCCTGATCCCGATGCTGAGCGCGCTCAAGGGCCGCCCGCCGATGGCGTTCCCGGAGGAAGCGCCGCATCCGCAATGGCAGCCTTCGCGCCGCTGGCAGAAGCCGGTCGCGGCCGGCAAGCGCGGCATCGGCGCCGGCGTGCGCGGCGTGTTCTTCGGCATCGCCTGGCTGGTGGTGCGCATCTGGCGTGGCATCGTCGCGGTGGTCGGGCCGGTGATGCGCAAGGCCAGCGACCTGGCGATGAAGCCGTATGCGCGCGCCGAAGCCGCCTATCTGAAGCTGTTGCCCGGCGCGTTGCTGCGGCCCAAACGCGTGTTGATCGCGGCCGCGGTCGCGTTCGGCCTGACCCTGCTCGCGATTCCCATGCTCGGCGCGGACCTGATCCCGCAGCTCGCGCAGGACCGTTTCGACATGACGGTGAAGCTGCCGCCGGGCACGCCGCTCGCCGAAACCGATGCGCTGGTGCGTTCGCTGCAGGAACAGCACGACGGCGACGACGGCATCCGCACGCTGTACGCGGTCAGCGGCACCGGCACCCGCCTCGACGCCAACCCGACCGAAAGCGGCGAGAACATCGGCAAGCTGACCGTGATCATGGCCGATGGCGGCAGCAAGAAGATCGAAGCGCGCGAAACCGAATCGCTGCGCAAGAGCATGCAGGGCCACACCGACGCGCAGGTCGATTTCAGCCGCCCGCAGCTGTTCAGCCTGTCCACGCCGCTGGAAATCGAACTCAGCGGCCAGGACCTGCCGACCATCGAACGCGCGGGCCAGAAGCTGGTGCAGTTGTTGCGCGCCAATCCGCACTACGCCGACGTCAAGTCCTCGGTGGAGCAGGGCTTCCCCGAGATCCAGATCCGCTTCGACCAGCAGCGCGCCGGCGCGCTCGGCCTGACCACGCGCCAGATCGCCGACGTGGTGGTGAACAAGGTCGCTGGCGACGTCGCCACCCGCTACAGCTTCCGCGACCGCAAGATCGACGTGCTGGTGCGCGCGCAGGCCGACCAGCGTTCCTCGGTGGAGGACATCAAGCGCCTGATCGTGAACCCCGGCGGCGGCAACCCGGTGACGCTCGACTCGGTCGCCGACGTGGTCCAGACCACCGGCCCGAGCGAGATCCACCGCGCCGACCAGGTGCGCGTGGCCCTGGTTTCGGCCAACCTGCGCGGCATCGACCTCGGCACCGCGGTGCGCGAGGTGAACGCGATGGCGCGGCAGAACCCGCTCGGTGCCGACGTGCGCCTGCACATCGGCGGGCAGGGCGAGGAACTGGGCGAGTCGGTGCGTTCGCTGCTGTTCGCGTTCGGCCTCGCGGTGTTCCTCGTCTACCTCGTCATGGCCTCGCAGTTCGAATCGCTGCTGCATCCGTTCGTGATCCTGTTCACCATCCCGCTGGCGATGGTCGGCGCGGTGCTGGCGCTGCTGCTCACGCGCTCGCCGGTGTCGGCGGTGGTGTTCATCGGCCTGATCCTGCTGGTCGGGCTGGTGGTGAAGAACGCGATCATCCTGATCGACAAGGTCAACCAGCTGCGCGAAACCGGCGTGCGCAAGCGCGAGGCGCTGGTCGAGGGCGCGCGTTCGCGCCTGCGCCCGATCATGATGACCACGCTGTGCACGCTGTTCGGCTTCCTGCCGCTGGCGCTGGCCTTCGGCGAGGGCGCGGAAGTGCGTTCGCCGATGGCGATCACGGTGATCGGCGGCCTGCTGGTGTCGACGCTGCTGACTCTGGTGGTGATCCCGGTCGTCTACGATCTGCTCGACCGTCGCCCCGATGCGGATTACGTCGCGCGCGCGCGGCGCGCGCAGGCCCGCGACGCGGCCGACTTCGACGACCGCGACGACGGTGCCGGCGACGACGCACTGCCCGCCCATCCGCAGACCGGAGGCCACACGCCGTGAGCGTCGCCGAGTTCAGCATCAAGCGGCCCGTCACCACGGTGATGGTGTTCGTCTCGCTGGTCGTGATCGGGCTGATCGCCGCGGTCCGGCTGCCGCTGGAGGCGCTGCCGT
>JBGAHT010000083.1:0-667 GCA_044226035.1 Thermomonas sp.
CAGGATGCTACGGCTGAAATCTCTTGGCTCATATGTTTCAGACTCCCATGGGGCGGGCTGGATCTTGTTATTGAAACCCCAAAGGTAGGAAAAACGTATATCCCGGTTTCCGCTGTGAACCATGCCGCGTACGTAGATAGCATTTGGAGAATTATCGAAATGCGTTTCGCGGGTAATTCTCTCAATCGTCAGTCGTGCGCCGGAAGGAAGAATCATCAAAGGTGGAGGTGAATGCATGAGTATCTTGCCGGATTCATCAATGCCAGACCCATATCGGTACGGACTGTCCAAAAGCGATATCTCTTTCTCGTTCTGGAATTGATACAGGTATGCCTCACGCTGGAGCACGACAACTCCGGGAACCCCGGCCGGTAAGCACTTGGCGTTCGTCAGATCTTGGATGCTGGCGCAGCTTGTCAAAAGAAGAATCAGTAACGTTGCGATAGATTTCATGCTGTCCCATCTAACACGCATTATTTCGTATAGACAGGCGCGCTGCTGCCAAGGAAATCCAGCGTCGTCTGCAACATCGCGCGCAGGCCGACGTCGAGCGCGCCTTCGTCCGGCGAATACAACGGCGAATGGTTCATCGGCATCGTCGCCGGATCCTTGCCCGCCGGCGTGCTGCCGACGAAGAAGAACATCACCGGCGCGGCGCCGGCGTAGT
>JBGAHT010000083.1:698-6219 GCA_044226035.1 Thermomonas sp.
CGTTGACCAGCGCCGGCGCGTTCGAATCGACCTCGAGTTCGGCCTTCGCGCCGCTGGCTTCGGCGAAATCCGTCGCGGTGCGGCGGAAGCGGTCGATCACGTCGCCGCGCACCTTCGGATCGAACGTGCGCAGCGTGCCGACCAGCAGCGCGTCGTCGGGGATGATGTTGAAGCGCACGCCGGACTGGAACTGCCCGGCGGTCAGCACCACCGGCGAATTCGCGATGTTGACCTGGCGCGCGACGATGGACTGCGCGCCGAGCAG
Source organism: Thermomonas sp. (assembly GCA_044226035.1). Classification (GTDB taxonomy): domain Bacteria; phylum Pseudomonadota; class Gammaproteobacteria; order Xanthomonadales; family Xanthomonadaceae; genus Pseudoluteimonas. Next base: position 964 of record JBGAHT010000083.1, read on the forward strand.
GATCTGCGCGCCGACGGTGATCGGGTCCACGCCATCCCACGGCCGCGCGCCGTGGGTCTGCTTGCCGGTCACCTTCAGCGTCCACTCGTCGACCGCGGCCATGGTCGGGCCGGCGCGCACGCCGATGTCGCCCACCGGCAGGCTGGCCCAGACGTGCAGGCCGAGCACGGCGTCGGGCTTGAAGTCGCGGAACAGGCCTTCGTCCATCATCAGCTTCGCGCCGGCGATCTCGCCCGGCGTCGGCGGGCCTTCCTCGGCCGGCTGGAACACGAACATCACCTCGCCCGGGAGTTCGTCCTTCATCTTCGACAGCGCCTCGGCGACGCCGAGCAGGATCGCCACGTGCATGTCGTGGCCGCAGGCGTGCATCACGCCCACCGGCTGGCCGCGGTATTCGCTTTTCACCGTCGAGGCGAACGGCAATCCGGTCTGCTCGGTCACCGGCAGCGCGTCCATGTCGGCGCGCAGCGCGATGCGCGGGCCGGGCTTGCCGCCCTTGAGGATCGCGACCACGCCGGTGTGGGCGATGCCGGTTTTCGGTTCCAGCCCGAACGAACGCAGCCGGTTGGCGACGAGCTGCGCGGTGCGGGTTTCGTGGTTGCCCAGTTCCGGGTGCTGGTGGATGTCGCGTCGCCATGCGACCACTTGCCCGTGTTCGCCTTGCGCCGCGGCCGCGACGTCCGGGTGCGGGTCGGCGAAGGCGTTCGGCGGCAGCAGCGCGGCGCTGGCGAGGAGGAGAGGGAACAGGCGCATGGCGGACCCCGGCGGCGTGGGCATCGGGGCGATGCTAGCGCAGGCGCCGCTCAAGCGTGGTGTTCGCGCGCGAAGTACTCGGAGGACTGCATCTCGATCAGGCGCGAGGCGCAGCGCTCGAACGCGGACGCGAGGCGTTCGCCGGCGTAGAGCGCGGCCGGCGCGGCGTCGGCGGTGCAGACCAGGTTGACGTGGCGGTCGTAGAGCTCGTCGACGAGGGTGATGAAGCGGCGCGCGGCGTCGTTGCGGCTGTCGTCGAACACCGGCACGCCGCCGAGCAGCACGGTGTGGAATTCCTGCGCGATCTCGATGTAGTCGCTGGCGCTGCGCGGGCCTTCGCACAGCGCGTCGAAATCGAACCAGGCCAGGCCGCGGCTGCGCGCGCGCACCGCGATCCGGCGCCCGTCGACCGTGATGCCGGCATCGCGGTGGCCATCGTCGCCGCCGAGGGCGTGCCAGCGCGATTCGAGCCAGGCGTCCGATTCGGCGTCGAGCGGCGCGCGGTACACCGGCGAGCGCACCAGTTCGCGCAGGCGGTAGTCGGTGGCGCCGGCCAGTTCGAGCACGCGGCAATCGCGTTCGATCAGCGCGATCGCGGGCAGGAAGCGCGCGCGTTGCAGCCCGTCCTTGTAGAGATCGCGCGGCGGCGTGTTCGAGGTCGTCACCAGCACCACGCCTTCGTCGAACAGGCGTTCGAGCAGGCGCCCGAGCAGCATCGCGTCGCCGATGTCGCCGACGAAGAATTCGTCCAGCACCAGCACGCGCAGCGCATCGCGCCATTCGCGGGCGATGGCCGCGAGCGGGTCGCGTTCGCCGGCGTGCTCGCGCAGGCGTTCGTGCACCTCGCGCATGAAGCGGTGGAAATGCGTGCGCCGCTTTTGCGCGATCGGAAGCGCATCGAAGAACAGGTCGATCAGGAAGGTCTTGCCGTGGCCGACGCCGCCCCACAGATACAGGCCGGGGATGGACGGTTCGTGCTGGCGCGAAAACAGCTTCGAGAAGAAGCCGTCGCGCCCGGGCGATGCGAGCAGCGCGGCGTGGATGCGGTCGAGTTCGGCCAGCGCCGGATGCTGCGCGGGATCGTCCTGCCAGTCGCCGCGGGCCACGCCGGCGACGTACGCGTCCGAAGGCGTCATGCGGCCGGCAGGTAGGGCCGCACGCCCTGCTTGATCGCGCCGCGCAGGTCCATCAGCTTGCGATGGAAGAAGTGCGAGGTGTCGGGCATGCGCACCAGTTCCAGCTGCGGCGGATTCAATTTCTCCAGCCACGCATTCACCGCCTGCGGATCGACGATCTCGTCGGCCTCGCCCTGGATCACCAGCCACGGCATCGCCGGCGCGGGGATCGCGTCGAAATCCCAGCGCCCGGCCGGCGGCGCGATCGACAGCAGCAGCGCCGGCTGCAGTTCCGCGGCCGCGCGCAGGCTGACGTAGGCGCCGAAGCTGAAACCGCCCAGCCACAGGGCGTGCCCCGGCCGCGCCGCGCGCGCCCACGCGATGACGGTGCGCAGGTCGTCGAGTTCGCCGTGGCCGCCGTCGTAGCGCCCGCCGGAACCGCCCGCGCCGCGGAAGTTGAAGCGCAGGCTGGTCGCGCCGAGTTCGCGCAGGCTGCGCGCGGCCATGGTCACGACCTTGTTGTGCATGGTCCCGCCGTCGGTGGTCAGCGGATGGCAGACCACGGCGAGCAGCGGCAGGGCGGGGACGTCCGCCTCGGGCGCGTCCACCGCGACTTCAAGCGCGCCGGCCAGGCCCGGCAGCAGCAGGCTGCCCGAGGCTTCGGGGAACAGGGGAGGGACCATGCCGCGATGATAGCCGGGCGTCGGTCCTCGCCCGGCATGGCCCGGAAACGCCGACGCCGCCCGTGGGCGGCGTCGAAGCCTTGCGCGAACGCAGGCGCTTACTTGCTCTGCGCGACCATCCATTCGACCGTGGCCTTGACCTGGTCGTCGGTGAGGGCCGGGTTGCCGCCCTTGGGCGGCATGACGCCGACACTGCCGGTGAAGCCGGAAATCGCCTTGTTCACCAGTTCGTCCACGCCCTGGGCCGCCGCGCGCGCGCCGATCCCGGTCGCGTCCAGCTTGGGCGCGCCGCCGGCGCCGGAGGTATGGCAGCCGGTGCAAAGGTTGTTGAACACCACCGAGCCGTCGGTGGTGCCGCCGTAGGCGACCTGCGATGCCGCCGCGGACGCCGCGGCCGCGACCGCCGCCGCCTGCTGCGCCGCGCCGGTGGCGCCGGCGTAGACCGCGCCGGTCGGCGCGATCCGCGCCTCGGTGCGTTGCACCGCCTCGGGCGAGACTTCCACCGGAATCACCCCGTTGAGGTGATGGGCGAACAGGATCAGGCCCACGGTCACCGTCGCGAGGAAGGCGAGGACCATCGAGAAATGCTTGAGGAAGACCAAATCGTGATTGCGCACGCTGCACCTGTAGCCGCTGGGGCACGAATCCGGCAAGTATAGGGAATGGCGCGCCCGGAGGGGTAAGCCGATGCGCTTGCGAACCGGAGGTTCGCGCATCGGCGAACGCCCGAGCGCTGCGCGCGAGGGCCGGGAATCCCCGCCTCGACGCTTGCCAAGGAATGGCGCGCCCGGAGGGGTAAGCCGATGCGCCTGCGAACCGGAGGTTCGCGCATCGGCGAACGCCCGAGCGCTGCGCGCGAGGGCCGGAAATCCCGACTTTCGCGTTTCCATCCTGAAGCATATGGCGCGCCCGGAGGGATTCGAACCCCCGACCAATGGCTTCGGAAGCCACTACTCTATCCGGCTGAGCTACGGGCGCCGGGCCGCGTATTGTCCATGATCGACGCGCGCGGCGCGACCCGCGGACCCCCTTGCTACCCTGCCGCCATGTCCTACGAACGCGATTTCGCCCCCGCCCCGCCATCGTTGCCGGCCTGGCGCGAGCGGCTTGGCCAGTACTGGAAACTGGTGCGCGGCGATCGCCCGATCGGCTGGCTGCTGCTGCTGTGGCCGACGTGGTGGGCGCTGTGGCTGGCGGCCGGCGGCCTGCCGCCGTGGGGCGCGCTGGCGGTCTTCACCCTCGGCGTGTGGCTGACGCGTTCGGCCGGCTGCGTGATCAACGACTACGCCGACCGCTGGCTGGATCCGAACGTCGAACGCACGAAGGCGCGGCCGCTGGCCACCGGCACGGTGTCCGGACGCGAGGCGCTGGCCGTGTTCGCGACGCTGATGCTGGCCGCGTTCGCGCTGGTGCTGACCACCAACCGCCTGACCGTGCTGCTGAGCTTCGTGGGCGTGTTCCTCGCCGCGAGCTATCCCTACCTCAAGCGCTACACCCACCTGCCGCAGGTCTACCTCGGCATGGCTTTCGGCTGGGGCATCCCGATGGCGTTCGCGGCGGTGCAAGGGCACGTGCCGCCGCTGGCGTGGCTGCTGTACGTGGCCAACATCTTCTGGGCGACCGCCTACGACACCTGGTACGCGATGGTCGACCGCGACGACGACCTGCGCATGGGCGCGAAGTCGACCGCGATCCTGTTCGGCGACATGGACCTCGTCGCGCAGGGCGTGCTCTACGCCTGCATGTTCGTCGCGCTGATCCTGGTCGGGCGGCAGGCGCAGCTCGGCGCGTATTACTGGTGCGGGATCGGCGTGGCCGCGCTGCTGGTGTCGTGGGAATTCCTGCGTGCACGCGACCGCGATCGCGACGCCTGCTTCCGCGCGTTCCTGCACAACCACTGGGTGGGGATGGCGATCTTCGCGGGAATCGCGCTGGATTTCGCAGCGGGTGCTCAGAAAGCAGCAGGGTAATAGGTCTGCGTTGCGAGGATGTTGGATGAACAGGAGCAGATGTCATGAGGTTAGCCATATGGCTTTTTGTTTTTCTTTCGACAATAGCCCTTACTGGTTGTCCGAGGAAAACGAACTCAGTCAGCCGTGATTCGACAGAATTTTCTCAACCGCCAAGCGCAACCTGTATTTCAAAAGCGCTTGCGTCAGTCCGTGGAATCACCGGCATCAAGTACAACTTTGAATATGGCGGCCGAGAGCTGACGCTTTCCGGCATTCAAAAGCCAGAAGAGATTCACCGTTATTCATACGAACTAGGCGGAGGAATGCTTACTGATCTCTATTTTGTCGTTGGATATAACAATCTGACGACGATTCATAACAGAGTAATGTGCGTTGATTGCGGCCACGAATCATTCAAGGCGTTGCACCCTTTAATGTTGCAAATCGAGAATGCAATAGAGCATCAGTGTTCGCTTCCAGGCCTCTCAGAGACTGCGAAGGAATACTGCTCAGGAACAGGGTGTGATGGCGGCTAGCGATCCATTGAAGTAGATACTTCTTGGCAAAGCTTGATTTAGCACATCCTACTCACGGCACCCGCGCGCAGACCCACGCCTCCACGCGCATGACGCCGGCCTTGCGCAGCGCCTTCGCGGCCGCGTGCAGCGTCGCGCCGGTGGTCATCACGTCGTCGACGAGCACGGCGCACGACGGCAATGGACGTTCCGAATCGACTTCGAACGCGTTCCGCAG
>JBGAHT010000012.1:0-54733 GCA_044226035.1 Thermomonas sp.
TCGGGAATTCCCAACCGGTGCCGATCGCGTTCCAGTACAGCTCGTCGTGGTCCTTGAAGAACCCGAGCTGGCGCGTGGTGCGGTAGCGCAGGGTGTAGGTGTAGTCGGCCGGCACCGGCAGCAGGTCGTCGTTGCCGGTGTTCAGGCGAACGCCGTTCGCCATGCGTTCGGTGAACCACGGTTCGGCGTTGCCGTCGCGCAGCACCGAGACCGGGGTGAAGTCGACCACCACGCGATTTCCGTAGCGGTCGCGGTAGCGGGTGGGGAAATCGCGGTAGATGCCGCGGCGGATGTCGGTGCCCTCGGCATGCACCTTGATCGTCTCGGTGACGTCCATGCTGCCGTCGGCATTCACCGCGACCGTGCTGTCGTAGGACAGGATGCGTTCCTGCGCGAACGCCGGCAGCGCCAGCGCGAACAGCAACAGCGCGAACAGGCGAAGCCGGGTCATGGCGCCATCTCCACCTTGACCGCATCGCGGCTGCCGGCCTCGGCCTGGAAGAATTCCGCGCCGGCGAAGCCGAACGCGCGCGCGATCGCCACGTCCGGCACGCGCTGGCTGGCGTCGTTGTAGTCGCGCACCGCGCCGTTGTAGAAGCGCCGCGCGTACTGCAGTTGTTCCTCGACCTGCACCAGGTCGCGCTGCAGCTGCTCGAAGTTCTGGTTGGCCTTGAGGTCGGGATAGGACTCCTTGAGCGCGATCAGCCGCCCGAGTTCGCGTTCCAGCGAGGCTTCGACCTCGCCGAGCCGGGCGGGCTGCGTTTGCGCCAGCGCCTGCGCGCGCAGTTCCGAGACCGCGCGCAGGGTCGCGCTTTCGTGCCCGGCGTAGGCCTGCACCGCCGTCACCAGCGACGGCACCAGGTCGTGGCGGCGCTGCAGTTGCACGTCGATGTCGGCCCAGGCGGTGCGCACCTGGTTGCGCAGGCGCACCAGCCGGTTGAAGGCGAACATCGCCCAGGCCGCGAGCACGGCGAGCAGCAGCAGGAAGGCGTAGGCCATGGGTTCCGGATCCGGCGGCGGGGACGGGGAAAGTAACGCAAATCCCGCCGCCGGCGGGACGTTCGCGCCGGCGACGGATGGTTCATCGCCGGTTCGTGCGTGCCGCCGCGGCGGACCCTACACTGTGGCCATGCCCGCGGTTGCGACGTCGTTGCGAACACGTTTCCTGCCCGTGTTGTGCCTGCTCGCCGGGCTGGCGGCGTGCGGGCGCCAGCCGCCGCCCGCGCCCGAAGCGGCCGCGGCGCGCACCAGCGCCGACGCCGGCAGCGGCGGCGCGATCAGCAGCGCGCCGCTGGACAAGCCCGCGCCCAAGCCGACGCCGCAGGACGTGCTCGCCGGCACGCAATGGCCGCCGGCCATGGTCGGCGAAGGCCAGGCCAGCATCAGCTGCAGCAGCGACTACGCGGCCGGCGACGGCGAACCGCTGCGCAGCCTCGACTACTTCGCGATGGTCGACGCGATGTCGCCCTGCCGCGACACCGGCATCGTGCGCCTGCACTACCGCGGCAAGATCGACGCCGGCTTCGCCGACCTGGTGGAACGCGCGGCGGCGATGGCCGCGCGGATGGGCATCGAGCACCGCATCCTCGACCTCGATTCGCCCGGCGGCCTGATCGAGGACGCGATGCGCGCCGGCGATTCCATCGGCGATTCGCACTGGACGATCTGGGTGCGCGAGGGCGCGGTCTGCCACAGCGCCTGCGTGCTGATCCTCGCCGCCGGCGACCAGCGCCTGGTGTCCGGCGCGGTCGGCATCCACCGCATGATCCGCCTCAGCTCGACCGCGACCACGCGCCAGCAGCTCAATGCGGAACTGCAGCAGGTGCACGCGCAACTGGTCGACTACCTCGGGCGCAACGGCGCGGCCAGCGCCATCGCCGACCTGATGATGACGGTGCCCAGCCGCGACCTGCGCCTGCTCGGCGCGGAGGAACTGCATTCCTTCGGCCTCGAGGGCGCGAACCCGGTGCAGGAGGACCTGGAGCGGCTGCGCGTGCTGCGCCAGTGCGGAAGCGATTTCCTGCGCCGCAAGGAAGCGTTCCAGCGCGCGCTGGACATGGATTGCGGCAAGCCTGGGCAGCACGTCGACGCGATCCGCGCCTGCGGGGTGAAGTTGTTGCCGAAGTACGGCTTCCCCGACCAGCGCTGCCCGGACGAGGCGCCGATGGCCGAGTACGCGCACGCGGCGGAACAGGACGCGCGCCAGGCCCATGCCGGCGGCGACGGCAAGGGTTCCGCCGACAAGGACGCGGTCGGCACCGGCACGCGCTGAGCGCGGCGCGGGTTTCAGGCCGCGGTCACGCGGATCTCGACCTCACCCACGCGCACGCGTTGCCCGGCGCGGATCTTCGCGGTCTTGCGCAGTTCCACCGCGCCGTCCACGCGCACCGCGCCCGAGGCGACCAGCTGCTTGCCGGCGCCGCCCGAATCGCACAGCCCGGCCAGCTTGAGCAGCTGGTTGAGTTCGACGAAATCGCGGTCCAGTTCGAAGTCGATGTTCGGCATCGGTTCCTCAGCGCAGCGGCAGCCGGATCGAACGGCCATCCCAGTCGAACAGCACGCCCCCGGCGTCGATGCGGCGGATCCGCATCGGGCCGACGCTGTCGCCTTCCGCATGGCGTTCGCCATCGAGGATCACGAAGCGCTTCGCCGGGTCCGGATCCCACATGTGCATGCTCAATTGCAGCGGCGGCAACGCCTTGCGCAGGTCGGCGGGCAGGGCGTTGACCGCGGTTTCGGTGTCGGTGGAAGGCGCGGGTGGCGGTGGAATCGCAGCGGCGGGCGCGGGAGGCGGCGCGGGTTCCGGCGTCGGTTCCGGTGTCGGTTCCGGTGTCGCGGCTTGCGGTGCCGGCGCTGGCTTCGGCGGTTCGCGTTCGACGATGCGCGGTGTTGGCGGCGTTTGCGCGACGGCGACCCGCGGTTGCAGGCGCACGCCATCGGCCGGCGTCGTCGCTGTCGCGGCGTCGGGCGGAACCGGCGTCGTCGCATCGCGCGACCACGGATGCAGCGCCAGCGCGATCGCGACGCAGGCGGCGAGCGCCGCGACGATCCACGGCAGCGCGCGGCGCAACGGGCAATGCGATCCCGTGGCCGGCGGCGGCAGTTCCGCGCGCAGGTCGGGCATTTCGCCGCGACGGCGTTCGGCTTCGGACTTGCGCAGCGCTTCGAGGATCAACGACATGCGATCACTCCAGCACGCGCAGCAGGTGCGGGCCGGGTGCATCGCCGGCCAGCGCCATCAGGGTTTCGGGGCCGGCGACGCCGTCGGCGTCCAGGCCGCGCGCGCCCTGGAACGCGGCGACGTCCGCGGGTAGCGCCGGCTCCGGGCCGCGCCACAGGCCGGCGTATTCGCCGTTCCACGCCGATTGCAATGCAAGGCGGTCGATGTCGAAGGTCTTTCCCGACAGCGCGATGCGCGCATCGCGCGCGTCGAGCCCGAGCAGCAGCGCCCACGCATCGCCGGACTGGCCGCGCAGGCGCAGCAGCACAGGGCGATCCAGCGCCTGCAGCGTATCGAGCCGCGTGCGGCCCTGCACGCAATGCACGTCGGCGACGGCCGCGGTGCAGGCGGCGTTGGCCGGGTCGACCGTGATCGCGGACGCCGGCAGTTCCCATGCGCCGAGCAGCGCGTCCCACGCCGGCGCCGGCGATGAATCCGAGCGATCGATCATCGCCGTGAGCGCGCTGGCATCGAGGCGCGGAATCGCCGGCTTCGCGGCGGCGACGGGCGCAGGCTTTCGTGGGAGCGGCATCCCTGCCGCGACGGTCCTCGCCTCGGGCCGCGCATGCCATGCAGCCCAACCGACCAGTGCGAGCAACAAAACTCCTGCCGTCGCCAGCAACCACGCCGGCGGCAGGCGCCCGCCGATGGCGTTGCGCGCGGGCAGCACTTCGCGCGCGGCGGCATCGACCAGTTTCGGATCGATCGTCGCCGCGTCGCGCGCGTAACCGGCCAGCAGCGCGCGTTCGGCGATCACGTTCACCAGCCGCGGGATGCCGTTCGCATGCCTGTGCACGCGCCGCACCGCCGCCGCGTTCAGCGGGAAATGGCGGCCGCCGGCGACGCGGAAGCGATGCCGCAGGTAGTCGCCGGTTTCCTCGGCGGACAGGGGCGTGAGGTGGAAGCGCGCGGTGATGCGCTGCGCGAGTTGCCGCAGTTCTGGCTTCGCCAAGGCCTCGCGCAGTTCCGGCTGGCCGATCAGCACGACCTGCAGCAGCTTCTGCGTGTCGGTCTCCAGGTTGGTGAGCAGGCGCACCTGTTCCAGCGCCTCGGCCGACAGGTTCTGCGCCTCGTCCACGATCAGCACCACGCGCAGGCCGTCGGCGTAGGCGCGCAGCAGGTAGGCGTTGAGCGCGTCGACCAGCGCCTTGCCGCTGCCGCGCGCGTCCGCAATGTCGACGTGCAGTTCCTCGCACACCGCCTCCAGCAGTTCGATCGGCCCGAGCCGCGGGTTCAGCAGCAGCGCGACCCGGGTGTTCCCAGGCAACTGTTCCAGCAGCAGGCGGCTGAGCGTGGTCTTGCCGGTGCCGACCTCGCCGGTGAGCTGCACGAAGCCGCCGCCGCCGCCCTGGCCGATGCCGAACAGCAGGTGCGCGAGCGCGTCGCGATGGCGCTCGCTGAGGAACACGAAGCGCGGATCGGGGGTGATCGAGTACGGCGCTTCGTTGAGTCCGTAGTGCTCGAAATACATGCGCGGCGGGCCGTGGGGAACGGCTAGCCTGCCACGAACCCGCGGCCGGCGCGACGCGGGTTCATTCCGCGACCTGCTTGGCCTCGGCCGTGGCCAGGGTTTCCGGGTGCGCGAGGGCGCGCGGCCGCGACAGCAGCGGCTGCAGCAGCACCGCGCCGAGGATGATGGCCACGCCGAGGTAGAACGCGGGCGTCAGTTCGCGCTGTTCGTGCAGCAGCACGATCGCCAGCACGATGGCGTACACCGGCTCCAGGTTCACCGCCAGTTGCGCCGCGAACGCGCTGATGTGGCGCAGCGCCACCAGCGACAACGCGAACGGCAGCAGCGTGCAGGCCAGCGCCAGCGCCAGCAGGAAGCCGAAATCGCGCGCGCCGGGCAGGGCGAACGGATTGCCGGCGAAGGCGGGGAACAGCAGCGGCATCAGCGGCGCGAGCGCGGCCAGCAGCACGATGCCGGCGCCGAGTTCGAGCGCGGTCACGGCCAGCGGGTCGTGGTGGCCGGCGAAGCGCTTGTTGAGCGAGCCGAACAGGCCGACGAACAGCGCCGACACCGCGCCGACCGCGATGCCGATGCGCATCCCCGGGGCCACGCCGCCGGCGACCAGGGCCACGCCCGGCACCACCGCGATGCCCAGCGCGAGCTCGCGGCGCGAGAACGGCCTTTTCGCCAGCCACGGCTCGACGATGGCGGTGAACACCGTCGCCAGCGCCATGCAGGTCGCGCCGATCGAGGCGTTGGACAGCTTGATCGCGCCGTAGAAGGTGAGCCAGTGCAGCGCCACCAGCGCGCCGATCCCGGCGTAGGCCAGCATCTGACGGTTCGGGATGGCGCGCAGCCCGCGCCAGCACGGCGGCAGCAGCGCCAGCGCGCCGACCACCAGCAGCATCCGCCACCACACCAGCGGCAGCGCCGGCAGGCTGATCAGCTTGCCGAGGATCGCGGTGAAGCCCCACAGGACCACGCACAGGTGGATTTGCAGGGTGGCTTTGCGGACTTCGGGCTGCATCGGGCTAGTATCGTCCACGCCGGGTGCGCCGACCCGGCATTCGGTCACGGCGCCATGGCGTCCGCCGGCTTAACATCTACAATCCGTCGAAACGCAGGACCGCCACAAGCCGCGCATGGAAATCGAGGAACGCCAGCTCCAGGTCCACGAATTGCGCGTCGGCATGTTCGTCTGCCGGCTGGACCGGCCGTGGACCGAGACTCCGTTCGCGCTGCAGGGCTTCATGATCCGCGACCAGGCCCAGGTCGAGCGCCTCGCCGAGTACTGCCGGTCGGTCTGGATCGACGTGCTGAAGAGCAACGCGGCGGAGCCGATGCCGGCCCTGCAGCGGCTCACGCCCGGGCCGAGCGCAGGCGCGGTCGCCGCGGCCGGGACCGGTGCAAGCGGCGCCATCGCCGCGATCGCGACTTCGTCGTCGCGGGAAGCCGGCTGGCTGGCCGCGATCGAATATCCGCGCGAGGTCACGGTCGAGGACGAGTTGCCGCATGCGACCGCGGCGATGGAAACCGTGTCCGAGCGCGCCTCGGAAATCCTCGATTCGCTGCGCAGTGGCCGCAACGTCAGTCGCGAGCAGGTCACCGCCGCGGTGGAACCGGTGGTCGCGAGCCTGGTACGCAACCCGGATGCGTTCTTCTGGCTGGAAACGCTGCGCAAGCGCGACGACTACGCCTACGGCCACGCCATCAACTGCTGCGCGCTGGCCGCGGCCTTCGGCCGTTACCTCGGGTTCCCGGAGATGGTCCTGCATGACCTCGCCACCGGCGGGATGCTGCTCGACATCGGCATGACCCGCGTGCCGGCGGAATTGCTGCGGCGCGAGGGGCCGCTCGGCGCCGAGGACATGCGACGCGTGCGCGGGCACGTCGAGGAAGGACTGAAGCTGTACGACGAGTCGGGTCTCGGCAACGAGGACGTGCGCACCATGCTGCGCACCCACCACGAGCGTTACGACGCCTCCGGCTATCCGGCCGGCGTGCCGATCCGGCAGACGCCGCTGCTCGGGCGCATCGCCGGCATCGTCGACAGCTTCGACGCGATGACCAGCATGCGGCCGTTCCGCCCGGCGCTGTCGCGCGCGGCGGCCTTGCAAGTGCTGTACCGCGAGCGCGGGCACCTGTACCAGCCCGAGCTGGTGGAACAGTTCGTGCAGTGCCTGGGCGTGTATCCGGTCGGCACGCTGGTGGAACTGAGCTCCGGCGAAATCGGCATCGTCATGGCGCAGAACCCGACCCGGCGCCTGCGGCCGAAACTCATGCTGCTGACCAACCCGGACAAGCGCCTGCGCGAGAACTTCCTGTCGCTCGACCTGTTGACCATGCGCTACGGCGAAGTGGAAGACAGCGACGTGCACATCGTGCGCAGCCTCGATCCGGGCGCGTACGGGCTGGAGCCCACCGAGCTCTACCTCTAGCCAACGGCCGTTGTCCGCATGTGCCGGGTTGTGGCATTGTCCGCGCTTCGCGTCGCGACACGACCGGGAATCTCGGCATGCTGAACCGCAACGCATTGCAGGAGGCCTTTTTCCGCCAACTGCACGGCGACGACGCCGGCGCGGTCTCCGGCCTGCTGGTCGTGCGCGTGCTGCGCCTGCGCGAGCTCGGGTTGCTGCTCGGCCATGGCCTGGTCGAATCGCTTGCCGACGCGGTCGAGGCCCGCCTGCACGGCCTGTTGCGCCCGGACGACGAGGTGGTGCGCATCGGCGAATGCGATTTCGCCGTGGTGCTGCCGCGCCTGCGCGAGCGCAACCACGCCGCGCTCGCGGCGAGCAAGGTCGCGCGCGGATTGAACGGCCTGCTCGACGTCGGCGGCCGCCCGATCCGCGCCAACGTCGCGGTCGGCGCGGCGACCTGGCCCGCGGACGCGGATTCGTTCGAAACCCTGTGCCTGCACGCCGACCAGGCCTGCGCCGCGGCGGCTTCCAGCCGCGAACGCTTCGCGCTGTTCTCCGGCGTCGGGCGCAGCCGCCTGGTCGAGTACGGCGAACTGCACGCGGCGCTCGCCGGCAACCAGCTGCGCCTGCACCTGCAGCCGATCCACGAAATCGCATCCGGCGCGCTGGTCGGCTTCGAGGCGCTGTCGCGCTGGGACAACCCGCGCCTGGGCCAGGTGCCGCCGTCGATGTTCATCGGCCTCGCCGAGCAGACCGGCCTGATCGGCGAGCTCACGCGCTGGACCCTCAACGCCGCGCTGCGGTATTGCGCGGAATGGCTGCCGACGCACCCGGGCGTGACCTGTGCGGTGAACGTGTCGCCGCTGGCCTTCGTCGACCGGCCGCTGCTCGACCAGATCACCTCGGCGCTGGAAATCTGGGACGTGCCCGCGCGCGCGCTGACGGTGGAGGTGACCGAGAACGCCTTCGTCGAGGACGTGCCGGCGATCTCCGACACGCTGCGCACGCTGCACGAGATGGGCGTGGGCGTGGCCATCGACGACTTCGGCACCGGCTATTCGTCGTTCTCCTACCTCAAGCGCTTCCCGGTCAGCGAGCTCAAGATCGACATCGATTTCGTCGCCGACATCGCCCGCGACCCGCGCTCGGCGCGGCTGTCCGCGTCGATGGTGGAACTCGCGCATTCGCTGGGCGCGGTCGCGGTGGCCGAGGGTGTGGAAAGCCCGGAAACGCTGGAGCGCCTGCGCGGACTGGGCTGCGACCTGGCGCAGGGCTTCCTGCTCGGGCGGCCGATTCCGGCCGAGGACGCGGTCGCCGCGCTCGGCGCCGCGCCCGAGGAGCTGGTGCCGCCGTGAGCGGTTAATGGCCCTGCTCTTGTAGAGCCGAGCTTGCTCGGCTCAATCCCTGCCGGAGCCGAGCAAGCTCGGCTCTACGGGAATGCGGCGCATCAGCGGATCGGTTCGTCCAGCATCAGCTCGCGCACGAAGCGCACCGGCGGCGCGCCGTAGGACAGCACTTGGTCGTGGTAGGCCTTGAGGTCGAACTTGTCGCCGAGCTTCGCCTGTACCGCCTTGCGCGTGTCGAACTGCTCCTGCACGCCGACGAAGTAGGTCGGCAGTTGCGCGCTGGACAGCTGCGCGCGCACCCATTTGCCCGCGGCCTCGCGTTCCTGCTGGAACGCATCGTGGGTCATCAGCCGCATCGCCTGCTCGCGGCTCCAGCCGTCGACGTGCACGCCCTGGTCGAGCAGCGAGTTCGCGATCGTGCGCAGGTAGAACTTGCGCTGCACCAGCTTGAACAGCGGATCGTCGCCGTCGAAGCCGGCGTCGGCCATCATCCGCTCGGTGTAGACCGCCCAGCCCTCGGCGAACAGGCCCGAGCGCAGCACCGCGCGCAGCGTGGACGGGAAGCGCGCCGAATACGCGCCTTCCAGGTAGTGGCCGGGCATCGCCTCGTGGATCGCGAGCAGCTCGATCATGCGCGAGTTGTATTCGCGCAGGAACGAATCGGTCTGCTCCCTGGTCCAGTCGTCGGGGATCGGCGAGATCGCGAAGTAGGTGTCCAGGCCCTTGTCCAGCGGGCCGGGCGAATCGCAGTACGCGACCGCGACGCCGCGCTGGAACTCGGGCATCAGGATCACCTTCACCGGATCGTCGGGCACGCCCACCAGGTCGTGCGAACGCACGAAGTCGGTGGCCTTGGCCAGCGCCGCCTTGGCCGCGTCGACCACCTGGTCGCGCGCGGGCCGGTCGGCGTAGGCGAGGTCCAGCGCGGCCTCGATCGCCTTCTGCTTCTGTTCCTCGCTCGGGCGTTCGGGGGTCGGCGGCGCGCCGGCGCGGCCCTGCAGCACCTGCCGCGCGATGCCGTACATCTCCTCGCGCACGCGGCTCATTTCCGCTTCCGCGCGCTGCTTGATCTCGGCGCGCGACAGCGAGGACATCAGCGCGAACTGCAGCTTCTGGTCGTACAGCTTCGCGCCGATGCGGAAATCGCCCTTCGCGTTCGGCACCAAGGTCTTGTCCAGCCACGCCTGCTGCTCGGCCACGGCCTTGCGCAGGTTCGCCACCGCCGCGTCCAGGCGCGCGCGGTCGGCGCCTTGCAGCTGGCCGGCGTTGGGCACGATGAACTGGTCGACCAGCTCGATCACGCCGTCGTTCTGCTTCGCCACCGTCTGCGCGTGGATCAGCGGCACCCGCGCCGGGTCGAGGTTGGCGCGCATCTGCGCGAACAGCGCCGGGATCTGCTCCATGCGCGCGGTCGCGGATTTCAGCCGCTGCGGCATCGGCGCGAAGTCGCGCGCCATCAGGTTGTAGATCGCGCCGCCGGCGAGGCCGCTGTACACCTGCGGATCCCAGGCCCAGCCCTGGTAGGTCTCGATGTTCCAGATGTCGCCCTGCAGCTGGTTGCGCAGGATCGCCGCGTCCACCTGGTTCTCGCGCGACAGGGCGTTCACGTCGATCGCGTCGAGTTCGCCCAGCATCGCCTTGCTGAAATCCACAATGCGCTGCCGGCCCGGCGCGTCGAGCTGGTCGAGCCGGTCGTCGAAGCGGTGGTCGCCGACCTGGGTCGCGTTGACCGGGTTCAGCGCCAGCCAGCCGTCGAGCCAGCGCCTGGAAAGATCGGCGAACTTCGCGTCGGCGGGGGACATCGCGGCGGCCTCCGTGGCGCTGGCGCCTTCGCCGGAGGCGGTGGTGGCGGGCGCGCTGGCGCAGGCGGCGAGGCCGGCGGCGAGCAAGGCGGTGGCGAGCAGGGTCTTGCGCATGGTCGGCTCCGGCGGGGCGAACCCGCAGCTTAGCCCCGCCACCGCCCGCCGGCATCGGCCATTGGTTTAGTCTCGCCGCTCCGCTTCGAGGAGGACGGCATGGCCACGCACCAGGGAAGCTGCCATTGCGGCAGGATCGCGTTCGCGCTGGAAGGCGATGTCGCCGACGCCATCGACTGCAACTGCTCGCTGTGCCGCCGCCGCGGCGCGCTGCTCGCGTTCTACCCGCGCGAGGCGCTGGTGCTGCGCACCCCCGAGGCGGACATGGGCACCTACACCTTCAACAGCCATCGCCTGCAGCACCATTTCTGCCCGAACTGCGGCGTCGCGCCCTTCAGCGAGGGCAGGCACCCGAAGACCGGGGCGATGATGGCGGCGGTGAACGTGCGCTGCCTGCCGGACGTCGATCTTTCGACACTTTCGATCAAGCCGTTCGACGGCGCGTCGATGTAGCGTGTGCCCGCGGCGATGCGCCGCGACCCGGGGGATGCGCATGGCACGCGGTTGGCTGTTGGCGGCCTTGTGGTGGTGGTCGTCGTGCGCGCTCGCCGCGTGCCCGCCGGCCGGGCAGGATCGCGCCAGCCTGCAGGCGTTGAAGGCCGCGCGATTCGCGATGCCCGATGCGGCTTCGCGCAACGCGCTGGCCGAGGGCCTGCTCGACTGCCTCGCCGATCCGGACCCGGCCTTGCGCGACGGCATCGCCTACGAGGCATTCAGCGCGTGGATGCGCGCCGGCGCCTTCGACCCCGACCAACTGCGCGAGCTGCGCGACGGCCTGTACGCGCGCCTCCAGGGCGCGGATGCGGAGGGTTTCCGCAAGCCGTTCGCCGCGCTGGTGCTGTCCGAAGTCGCGCGCACCGACCGCATCGCGCCGTGGATGCGCGCCGACGAACGCGCGGCGATGGTGGAACGCGCTTCCGCCTACCTCGAATCGGTCCGCGATTACCGCGGCTACGAAAATGGCGCGGGCTGGCGCCATGGCGTGGCCCACGGCGCGGATTGGGCGATGCAGCTCGCCCTCGATCCCGCGCTCGACCGCGCGCAGCTCGAACGCCTGCTCGCCGCGGTGGCCGCGCAGGCCATGGCCGCCGACGGCCACGCCTACGTGTTCGGCGAGGGCGAACGCCTCGCGCGGCCGGTGCTGTACGCGGCGCGGCGCGGCCTGATCGACGACGCGGCGTGGCAGGCCTGGTTCGCGGCATTGCCGGCGAAGCTCGGGCCGCCGCGCGCCGATGGCGGCGAAGCGGCGTGGCTCGCGCGCCGGCACGACCTGGCGCAATTCCTGCAGGCCGCGTACATCGGCGCGGCCCGGTCCCGGGATCCGGCGATTTCGCGCCTGGCGCCGGCGATCGCGGCGGCGCTCGACGCCGTGCCCTGATCGCGGCGCGGAAGCGCTGGACGCGGTTGGCGGCCGCGGCTAGATTGCGCCAACGGCGGTGCAAGGACGCGCTCTGGCCGAACCGGGCATGGGGATGTCGCGTCGCGTGGCAGGAACGAAGCGGGTGTCGGGATGGCGGAACGCCGTCGGCGCGGGGCCGTGCCCGCGGTGAACGCCGAAGCCTCCACCACCAGCCTCGAACTCGCGCTCGCCCACGCCGGGAAACTGCTCGATTCCGATCCCGCGCTCGCCGCGCAACAGGCCACCGAAATCCTGCGCGTGGTCGGCGAGCATCCGCGCGCCCTGTGCCTGCTCGCGGCCGCGCACGCGCGGCTGGGCGACGACCAGGCCGCGGTCGGCATCCTCGGCCCGCTGGCGCGCGCCTGCCCGGGCTGGGCGCAGGCGCATCGGGATTTCGGCGGCGCGCTGGCCAGGCTCGGGCGCTACGACGAGGCGGTCGCGGCCTTGCGCCGGGCGACCGCGCTGCAGCCCGAAGCGCCGGGCGCATGGCTGGCGCTGGCCGATGCGCTGGGCGCGAACGGCGACGCCGCCGGCGCCGACGCGGCCTACCTGCGCCACGTGCGGCAGTCGGCGAAGGACCCGGCGATGCTGGCGATCGGCAAGGCGTTGTTCGAAAACCGCCTGCCCGAAGCCGAAGAACAATTGCGCGTTCGACTCGGGCACATGCCGAACGATGTCGCCGCGATCCGCATGCTGGCCGAACTCTCCGCGCGCCTCGGCCGCGACGACGAGGCGCTGGAATTGCTCACGCGTTGCCTCGAGCTCGCGCCGGGATTCCACGCCGCGCGCAAGAACCTGGCGCAGGTGCTCAATCGCGGCAACAGGCAGGCCGAGGCGCTGGAAGAAGTCGAAACGCTGCTCGCGGCGGAACCGGCCAACCCGAGTTACCAGAACCTCAAGGCGGTGATCCTCGGCCGCATCGGCGATTACGCGCAGGCGATCGGGTTGTACGAGGGGCTGTTGGCCATGCATCCACGGCGGCATCCGCAGTTGTGGATGAGCTACGGCCACGCGCTCAAGACCGCGGGATTCCAGGACCGCGCGATCGCCGCCTATCGCCGCGCCATCGGCATCGATCCGGGCTGCGGCGAGGCGTACTGGAGCCTGGCCAACCTCAAGACCGTGCGTTTCGACGCCGACGACATCGCCGCGATGCAACGGCAATTGCAGCGCAACGATCTTGACGACGAGCCGCGCCTGCATTTCGATTTCGCGCTCGGCAAGGCGCTGGAGGATGCCGGCGAATACGAACCTTCGTTCCGGCATTACCTCGACGGCAATGCGTTGCGACTGAAGCTCGTGCCATACAGCGCCGACGACAATGCCGCACGCGGCCGCGCCGCGCGCCGCGTCTACACCCGCGAATTCTTCGACGAACGCGAGGGCTGGGGCTGCGATGCGCCGGATCCGGTCTTCATCGTCGGCATGCCGCGCGCGGGCAGCACCCTGGTCGAGCAGATCCTGTCCAGCCACCCGGCGGTCGAAGGCACGATGGAACTGCCGGAGATCATTTCCCTTGCGCGCGCCCTGCGCCGGCGCGCAGAGTCGCCGCAGACCACGTCCTACCACGACATCCTCGCCGGCATCGACGCCGGCGAAGCACGTGCGCTCGGCGAGCAATACCTGCAGCGCACGCGCATCCACCGCAAGCGCGGCGCGCCGCTGTTCATCGACAAGATGCCGAACAACTTCGCCCACATCGGCCTGATCCGGCTGGCGCTGCCGAACGCGAAGATCATCGACGCGCGCCGGCATCCGCTCGCCTGCTGCCTGTCGGGCTTCAAGCAGCACTTCGCCCGCGGCCAGGACTTCAGCTATTCGCTCGACGACATCGGCCGCTACTACCGCGACTACGTCGAACTGATGGCGCACTTCGACGAGGTGCTGCCCGGGCGCGTGCACCGGGTGATCTACGAGGACATGGTCGCCGACACCGAGGCCGAGGTGCGGCGCCTGCTCGCGTACTGCGGCCTGCCGTTCGACGAGGCCTGCCTGCGCTTCTTCGAGAACCCGCGCGCGGTGCGCACCGCGAGTTCCGAGCAGGTGCGCCAGCCGATCTACCGCGATGGCGTCGATCACTGGCGCCACTACGAGGCATGGCTCGAACCGCTGAAGCAGGCGCTCGGGCCGGCGCTCGATGCCTATCCGCAAGCGCCGCATCCACTGGCGACCTGATCGATCCACGACGAGGAGGGAAGGGGAAATGGGGAACACAAGCAGGAATACGCGGCAAAGACGTGCGCCATCGGCGCTGGCGCGATTGCCGCTGGCGATGGGCATCTACCTCGCGTTCGGCTCGATGGCCTGGGCGCAGGACGCCCCGGCCCAGCCGCCGCCCGCCGACACCGGACAGGGTACGAAACCGGCGCAGGAGAAGACGCTGGAGACGGTCACCGTGACCGCGCAAAAGCGCACCGAGAACATGCAGAAGGTGCCGATCAGCATGCAGGCGATCGGCGAGGCCACGATCAAGCACCAGGACATCCAGGACTTCGACGACTACGCCAAGCTGATCCCGAGCCTCTCGTACAGCTCGATCGGCGGCGGCGTGTTCTCCGGCCCCGGTTTCGCCCAGGTCTACATGCGCGGCGTCGCCAGCGGCGGCGACGGCAACCACTCGGGATCGCAGCCGAGCGTGGGCATGTACCTGGACGAACAGCCGATCACCACCATCCAGGGTTCGCTCGACATCAACATCTACGACGTCGCGCGGATCGAGGCGCTGGCCGGGCCGCAGGGCACGCTGTACGGCGCCAGTTCCGAAGCCGGCACGGTGCGCATCATCACCAACAAGCCGGATCCGAGCGGGTTCGCCGCCGGTTATTCGGCCGAGGTCAGCGCGACCGAGGGCGGCGGCATCGGCCACGTGGTCCAGGGCTTCGTCAACGCGCCGATGAGCCCGGCCGCGGCGATCCGCCTGGTCGGCTGGGAGAAATACGATGCCGGCTACGTCGACAACATCCACGGCACCCGCACGTTCCCGACCTCGGGCGTGACCCTGGACAACGCCGCGTTGGTCGACGAGAACTACAACTGGGCGAGGACCGTCGGCGCGCGCGCCGCCGCCAGGTTCGAAATCAACGACGACTGGTCGGTCACGCCGCAGATCATGGGCCAGCACCAGAAGGCCAACGGCAGCGCCGGCTACGAGCCGAGCATCGGCGACCTGCAACTGCACCATTATTTCCCCGAGGATTCGGACGACCGGTGGACGCAGGCGGCGCTGACCGTCGAGGGCAAGATCGGCAATTTCGACCTGACCTACGCCTACTCGCACCTCAAGCGCGACGTCGATTCGCAGGCCGACTACAGCGATTACTACTGGTACGACAAGCTGACCACCTACGGCAATTATTTCCTCGACGACGGCGGCAACCTGATCCCGCCGGCGCAGCACATCAACGCCAAGGACGGCTACACCAAGACCAGCCACGAATTGCGCCTGACCTCGCCCAAGGAGGACCGGCTGCGTTTCGTCGCCGGCATGTTCTGGCAGCGGCAGGGCCACAACATCTTCCAGGACTACCTGGTGGACAACCTCGCGTCCTCGCTCGAGGTCCCCGGCTGGCCGGACACCATCTGGCTGACCGCGCAGCAGCGCGTGGACCAGGACGAGGCGATATTCGGCGAAATCTCCTTCGACATCGCCCCGGGCCTGACCGCCACCGCCGGCGGGCGCTGGTTCCGCACCGAGAACAGCCTGTTCGGCTTCTACGGCTATGGCGCCGGTTTCAGCAGCGGCACCGGCGAGGCGGCATGTTTCTCGAATGAGCCGTTCCACGGCGCGCCGTGCGTGAACCTGGACAAGTCGACGAAAGAAAGCGGCTCGCTCGGGCGCTTCAACCTGAGCTGGCAGATCGACGACAACAAGATGATCTACGCGACCTGGTCGGAAGGCTTCCGTCCCGGCGGCATCAACCGGCGCGGCACCCTGCCGCCGTACAAGTCCGACTTCCTGACCAACTGGGAATTCGGCTGGAAGACGACCTGGGCCGACAACGCGCTGTCGTGGAACGGCGCCGTGTTCCAGGAGGACTGGAAGGACTTCCAGTTCTCCTACCTCGGCGCGAACGGCCTGACCGAAATCCGCAACGCCGGCCAGGCGCGGATCCGCGGCCTCGAGACCGACATCCGCTGGGCCGCGACCTACAACCTGGCCTTCACCGGCGGGCTCGCGTTCTACGACGCCAAGCTCACCGAGAACTACTGCGGCGCAGTGTCGCCGGTGACCAACGAGCCGATCACCGATTGCCCGGCGGGCAGCGTCGTCGACGGCATCCCGTTCCCGGACGGCCCGCAGGCGCCGAGCGGTTCGCGCTTGCCGGTGACCGCGCGCTTCAAGGGCAACCTGACCGCGCGCTACACCACCGACATGTGGGGTGGCGAAGGCTTCGCGCAGGCGGCGGTGGTGTACCAGGGTGATCGCAAGGTCGACCTGCGCACGGTGCCGGCCGAAACCTTCGGCGACCTCAAGGCGTACACGCTGACGGACCTGTCGGTGGGCTTCAGGCGCGACAACTGGTCGGTGGACCTGTTCCTGAAGAACGCGTTCAACAAGCGCGCGGAACTGGCGCGTTTCGCCGAATGCAAGGTCGAGACCTGCGGGGCCGAGCCGTACACGGTGGTGGCGCAGCCACGCACGTTCGGCATCCGTTTCTCGCAGGAGTTCTAGCGGGAATCGGCGCGAGAAGAATGCAAGGCGCCCGCTTCGGCGGGCGTCTTGTTTTCGGGCGCGTCAGTCCTCGTCGCCGGCCTAGAATTCCACCGCGGCATCGAGGTCGAAGGCCAGGGCTTCGGCCGCTTCGCGCACCTTGCGCGCGGTCGCTTCGTTCGGGGCGAGGATTTCGACCTCGTGCACGCCCGGGCCGTTGTCGTCGCTGAGTCCGGCGGAACTGGAGTCGGGGTCGTCCATGTGCGGCATGAGGTCGGCGATTTCCTCGACGTGCTCGATGCCGTCGATGCTTTGCAGCAGGTTCATGATCGCGCGGGCATCGGCGTCGGAGCCGGTGATGCGAAGGCGTACTCGCGGCATCTTGGCGTGCCTCGTTGTGTGGGGAGCG
This sequence comes from Thermomonas sp., assembly GCA_044226035.1. Classification (GTDB taxonomy): domain Bacteria; phylum Pseudomonadota; class Gammaproteobacteria; order Xanthomonadales; family Xanthomonadaceae; genus Pseudoluteimonas. The sequence continues at coordinate 16,809 of JBGAHT010000012.1, forward strand.
CAGGTTGCCGTCAGCGTGGCGAAGTCGGCGTGATGGGATCTTGCCGTACCGTCATCCTGACCCCGCACTCGATGCGGGGGAAGGACCTGCTGGTCACAACGGCGGGTAAAAACAGGTCCTTCGGCTTCGCCTCAGGATGACATCAGGGTTGCAGGCTGGGTTCCAAGCGTTGTCACGGGACCGAATTTCCCTCTCCCCGCTTGCGGGGAGAGGGTGCCGAAGAGCCTGACCCCGAATGCTTTAATCGGGGCGGGTGAGGGGCAAATCCGGCGCAATGCGCTGCGCTTCGCGCCCTGCTGCACTGGCGTTTACAAGGGGTTCGGCAGAATGACTCGCAGCAACACCCTCAATGCAACTGAAACCAGAACGCCTACGCCAGCGGCTAGCCATACCGATCGGAATTGCCCGCCTGCCGCGGAATGCGACTTAAAAGCCCTGCGAAGAAGCAAGGATGCTACCAACCACCAGATCAAGACCTGAGGGACATGGGCCAACAGTTGCGAAAGTGCATCTCGCGGCACGTTGTATAACACCCAAAACCAAGCGACAGATGCCAGTACGAAGAAGCCCAGCATCAAAACAGTTCTTCGAGATCCACCTTGCACTGGTCCATTGCGCGCAACGAGAATGCCGGCAGCGATAGGGCCGCCAAGCAATCCCGCAATCACGATTGAACCAAGCCCGAACACTGGCGAGGTCATCGATGATTTTGCGGGTGTAGCGATACGCGAGTATGTGTCCATGCAAGGCCTAGCTACAAATCGACATCGTTTCTGTGGCGATAAGTCCAATCACTTGCCTGCATCCGCCTTCACCGTCGGATCGCGCGTCGGCAACGGCACGTTGCATAGGTCGATGTGGCCGGCGGGGACCTGGTAGAAATCGTCGACGCGGTTGCGGCGGGCTTCGGTCGCGTCGCGAAACGCCTGCGTATCGGTGCGCAGCAACTGCAACGGCGTGCGTTCGGCGACGGGGACGTCGCTGGCGAGCTTGATCGAGACGATCGGCGTGCGTTGCCCGGGCTGCTCGTAGAAGCCCATCGGATCGGGGCCGCGCGGGATCGCGCTGAGCAGTTCCATGCCCTTCACCACGCGCCCGACGAGGGTGAGGTTGCGGTCCAGCGCGCGCGGGGCCTGGCCGATGACGACGTAGAGCTCGGCGCCGGTGCTGCTGTCCGGCGCGTTGTTGCGGCCGGCGCCGACGATGCCGTAGCAATGCGTCATCCACATCTTTCCCGAAGCCGGATCGCGCGCGACCGGGAAACCGTCGGCGAAGCCGACCTGCGGCGCCCAGCCGTCGACATCGGGCAGCCGGTCGAACGCCACGCCCGTGCTGTCGCGGGTGAACTCCGCCGGCAATTTGTCCTTCGCGTTCGCCGGGAAATGCCGCGCCTTGGCCGGATCGTCCGCGTCCGCGTCGCCGAACTGCACGACGAAGTTGTCCTGCGAACGGTAGATGCTGGTCCCGTCCCAGAAGCCGCCCTGCGCCAGCGCCTTGATGTTGGCGACGTGGTTCGGCGCGAAGCCGGGCGCGAGTTCGATCACCACGCGGCCGGCGGGCAGCTGCATGTACAGCGTGTTCGCCGGATCCAGGTCGCGCCATGCCGACGCCGGCGCGGCGTCTATGATCTCCTTGGCGGAGCGGTACGGCTTCTTCGCCGGTTCCTGCGCGAACGCGAGCGCGGGCAGCAGGACGGCGAGGACGGCGCTGGCGAGGATCGGGGCGGTGCGGGCGATAGCGTGCATGGCGGCTGTGGAGTTCGACCAGCCGCGAGCATAGCCCGCACGCGAGCGCCGGATGCGGTCAGTGCTTCCCGGTCGCGCGCTTGCGCCCGGAACCGGATTTCTTGCCGCCGCCGTCCTGCTTGTTGACGGTCGCCCAGGCGATGCGTTCGGCGTCCTCCCGGCTGCGGCCGGCCTCGCGCTCGCTCTGCTCGATGTGTTCGGCCTGGCGCTTCTGCTTGTCGGTATAGGCGGATTTGTCGCCACGGGGCATGGGGGTTCTCCCTTGGCGTGGCGGATGCCACGCCCGCAGCCTGCGCGCCCGGGCGGAAATCGGGGTGAAAGGTGACTACTGGCATATTCACTATATCGAACTGAATAGTAGTGTTCGCCCATGGATCGTGGAGATCGACCGATGGACGACGCCCTGCTGCGCAAGTTCCAGCGCGAACTGAGTGCCGGCACCGTGTCGCTGGCGCTGCTGGCGGTGGTCGCCGCCGCCGATGCGCCGATGTACGGCTACCAGATCGCCAAGCGGCTGGAATCGCTCGACGGCGTGCTGTCGGGCAAGCAGAGCGCGCTGTATCCGGTGTTGCGCAACCTGGAGGGCAGCGGCCTGCTGGAAAGCTTCGTCGAACCGTCGATGTCCGGCCCGCCGCGCCGCTACTACCGCATCACCGCCGCCGGCCGCGCCGCGCTGGGCGACTGGAGCGCAGCCTGGCGCGCCACCCGCGATTCCGTCGATACCGTCTTGAAGGGGAACCCCGCATGAGCCGCCTGCCGACCACCATTCCCGACTACCTGGAGCAGCTGCGCCGCGCGCTGGCCGGCGCCGATCCGGCGCTGGTGCAGGACGCGCTGTACGACGCCGAGGAATACCTGCGTTCGGAACTCGCCGAGAACCCGGACAAATCGGAATCGGATGTGATCGCGTCGGTCGCCGGCAGCTACGGCGCGCCGGAAGAAGTCGCCGACATCTACCGCGACACCGAGGCGAAGGTGCAGACCGCGTTGCGCCCGCCGGCGCCGGCGCCGCGGCGCTCCGCGCTCGGCCGTTTCTTCGGCGTCGCCGCCGACGTTCGCACCTACGGCGCGCTGTTCTACATGTTGCTGGCGCTGGCCACCGGCATCTTCTACTTCACCTGGGTGGTCACCGGCGTGTCGATGTCGGCCGGGCTGGCGGTGCTGATCATCGGCATCCCGTTCGTGATCCTGTACTTCGGTTCGGTGCGTCTGCTGTCGCTGGTGGAAGGCCGCATCGTCGAGGTGATGCTGGGCGAACGCATGCCGCGCAGGCCGCTCTACAGCGAACGCGGGAAGTCGTGGCTGGAGCGGATCAAGGAACTGTTCACCGATCCGCGCACCTGGTCGACGCAACTGTATTTCCTGCTGATGCTGCCGCTGGGCATCGCCTACTTCAGCATCGTGGTGACGCTGCTGAGCGTGTCGGCGGCACTCATCGCCTCGCCAATCCTGGTGCTGTTCGGTGTCGGCCACGGTGGAATCTGGCTGGATGACGTGCAGATCGCGCCGCACATGGGCTGGTGGTGGCGGTTGCCCTTGCTGTTCGTCGGCGGCGTGCTGCTGCTGTTCGCCACGCTGCACCTGGCGCGCGGCATCGGCCGCCTGCACGGGCTGCTCGCCAAGCACCTGCTGGTGAAGTCGGCGCAGTACGCCTGAGCGATCTGCTCTTTCCTCTCCCCTTTGTGGGAGAGGATGCCCGAAGGGCAGGAGAGGGGTGATTTGCGAAACCCTCTCCCGGCGCTACGCGCCACCCTCTCCCTCGGGGGGGAGAGGGAAAAACAGGCACTTAACGCTTCGCCGATTTCTTCGCTTTCGCGACCGGCGGCCTCGCGCCATCGTGCGCGGCGATGAACTCGCGCACCTGCGGATACACCTGCGTGCGCCAGCGGCGGCCGCTGAAGATGCCGTAGTGGCCGGCGCCCTTCACCGTCAGGTGCCGGCGTTCGCGCTCGGGAATGCCGGTGCACAGCTTGTGCGCGGCGCGGGTCTGGCCCTGGCCGGAGATGTCGTCGAGTTCGCCCTCGATGGTCATCAGCGCGCAGTTTTTGATCTTCGACGGATCCACGCGCTCGCCGGCGACGTCCCACAGCCCGCGCGGCAACAGGTGTTCCTGGAACACCACGCGCACGGTGTCGAGGTAGTACTCGGCCGGCATGTCGAGCACCGCGTTGTATTCGTCGTAGAAGCGGCGGTGCGCGGCGGCGTCGTCGAGGTCGCCCTTGACCAGGTCCTGGTAGTAGTCCCAGTGCGACATGAAATGCCGTTCGGGATTCATGCCGATGAAGCCCATGTGCTGCAGGAAGCCCGGGTACACGCGCCGTCCCCGGCCCGGGTAATTCGCCGGCACCAGGTGGACGAGGTTCTGCTCGAACCACCACAGCGGCTTCTGCATCGCCAGGCTGTTGACCGCGGTCGGCGATTCGCGGGTATCGATCGGCCCGCCCATCATCACCAGCGAACGCGGCACGTCCTCGCCGCGCGCGGCCATCAGCGACACCGCGGCCAGCACGGGCACGGTCGGCTGGCACACGCTGATGACGTGCAGCTCCTTCGCGCCGATGTGGCGGATGAAGCGCTCGATGGTCGCGACGTACCCGTCGAGGGTGAACGCGCCGTCCGTCGCCGGCACCATGCGCGCGTCGATCCAGTCGGTGATGTAGACCTTGTGCGCGCCGAGCAGGGTCTGCACGGTGTCGCGCAGCAGCGTGGCGTGGTGGCCGGACAGCGGCGCGACCACGAGCACGGCCGGGTCGTCCTTCATGTTGCGCAGTTCGCCGGCGTCGTCGCTGAAGCGCTTGAAGCGCAGCAGCCGGCAGAACGGCGTGCGCAGCACCTCGCGTTCCACCACCGGGCACTTGCGGCCGTCGACCTCGACTTCGTGGATGCCGAACTCCGGCTTCTCGTAGTCCTTGCCGATGCGGTGCAGCAGCTCGTAGCCGGCGGCCATGCGGCTGGCGCCCGGCACCGAGGACATCCAGCTGTGCGGCGAGGACAGCATGTGCGCGTTGGCTTCGGCCCAGGTCGAAAACGGTTCGAGCCAGGCGCGGTTCCATTCGTGGAGCTGGTAAAGCAGCATCGAGGCCTCCGGTTGCTGCGGCGCAGCATATCCGATCCGGGCCGGGCCGATGTGATCGGAACGGCAAATCGGCGGATGAGGGCGAAATCCGGTTTGTGTGGGAGCGGCTTCTGGCCGCGATTGCCTGTTTCGCGGTTTCTTCGGGCCTGCCGCTCCCAACAGCCGAATGGCTGTTCAACGCCCTCCCACAATCGCGACTAACCGGTTTCGAGCTCGCTGGCGTGGTGCGCGAGCCGCGGCGAGAGCCAGCAGTGCGCGCCGATGTGGCGGAAGCCGAGTGCCTCGAAACGCCGGCGGTAGAACGCCGCGTCGCGGCCGAGGAAGCCGTCCTCGTCGCCGCTGGCCGCGTCCTTGCGGGTGAAGGTTTCGAGGAAGGCGACGCCGCCGCACAGTTCGGCGAGGCCGGGCAGGCCGCGGTCGAGTTCGCGCGTGGGCAGGTAGTGCAGCACGTCGCTGCACACCAGCAGGTCCGCGGGCGGGCAGGGCCGCAGTTGCGCGAAATCGCCGAAGCGGGCGAAGCGCAGGTTGCGCGAACGACCATAGCGCGCGACCGCGTACTCGCTGGAATCGAAGCCGAGGTATTCCGCCCGCGGGCGCAGTTTCAGCAGCGGCGCGCGCCAGGCGCCTTCGCCGCAGCCCACGTCCAGCACCGTGCGCAGCGGGCGCTCGAGCATGTATTCGGCGTTCGCCACCGCCAGCGCGACCTTGCGCGCGAGCCGTTGCCGCCCGCCGATGCCGCCGTGCCGGTACCAGCGGTCGAAGTAGTCCTGGTCGTATCGTTTCGCCATCGTGCGATGCTATCGCGTCGGCGACGGAGAATGACGATGCAGATCTACTTCTGGACCAAGACCGCGCACGTGGTGTTCGTGATCGCGTGGATGGCGACGGTGTTCTACCTGCCGCGCATCCTCGTCAACCTGGCCGAGGCCGGCGACGAACCATCCGTCCGCGTGCGCCTGCTGCTGATGGGCAGGCGCCTGTACCGCTTCGGGCACAACATGTTCGGCATGGCGTTCCTGTTCGGGCTGGCGCTGTGGCAGGGCTGGCGCGTATGGCCGCATGCCTTGCCGATGATGTTCGCCACCGAGGGCTGGCTGCACGCCAAGCTCGCGCTGGTCGCGCTGCTGCTCGCGTACTTCATCATTGCCGGGCGCTGGCTCAAGGGCGCCGGGAAAGGCCGTGCGCTGCCGTCGGCGAAGGCGCTGCGCTGGTTCAACGAACTGCCGGTGCTGCTGCTGGTCGGCGTGGTCTACCTGGTGCTGGCGAAGCCGTTCTGATCCTCGCCATGTAGAGCCGAGCTTGCTCGGCTCATCGGTCGCGACTTCCGTCGCTCCCACGAAAAGCGGTCGCGCCCGAGGGCGCTCCTACAGGAGTGATTCGATCCCCGGCTTCGGCAATCCGCCGGCATGTCGCTCACACCCGCGAAAAAGCCCACGATTGCATGCGGCCGTCGTGGTAGGGCATCACCCCGTGGAACGGGCGCGGATCGGCGTCGAACACCAGCGGCAGGAAGTGGCGGTCGCCGTCCCACATCGGCAGTTCGTGCATGCGATCGAGCGCGATCCACTCCAGCGTGCCCTCGGGGTTGGATGCGAACGGCGTGCCTTCGAACGCATCGACCACGAACACGAAGCCCAGCCAGTCCTCGCCGTGCTTGCCGAAGCCCGGCCAGCTGACGGTGCCGCGCAAGCGCATCGACACGCATTCGATCCCGGCTTCCTCGCGGATCTCGCGGCGCATGCCGGCGAGCACGTCCTCGTCGCGCTCGAGCTTGCCGCCGAGGCCGTTGTACTTGCCCAGGTGCTGGTCGCCCGGGCGCGCGTTGCGATGCACCAGCAGCACGCGGCTGCGGTCGGGCGAGAGCACGTAACCGAGCGTGGCGACGATCGGCGTGTAGACCGCCACGCTCAGGCGACCGCGCCGCGCCCGCGTGCCAGCCATGCGCCGAACAGCGCGGCGGGCAGCGGCAGCAGCACGCCGGCGATCGACATCCACATCGGGTGCGGCACCATCAGCACCATCGCCAACGCGCCGAGCATCACCAGCGTGCCGACGACGACGACCGGAGTGCGGCGCCTCGCGACCAGCCACGCGACGATGCCGCCATCGAGCGCGCCGACCACCCAGCCGGCGAGCACCAGCACCAGGGCCATGGCCGGCATTCCCGCGACCAGCGCCGCGAGCTGCTGCGGATCGCCCACGTTCACCCCGGGCGGCGGCGGGAAGGCGTGCATGCTGGCGAATTCGAACAACCAGATGGTGACGATCGCGGTGGCGAGGCCGGTGGTGACGGCCAGGATCGAACGCAACATGGCACTCCCCTTCACGTGGCGGTGCCGCAGCTTGGCGCCTGCGTGCGCCTGCCGCAAGCCGCGGCGCATACTGACCGGACCGACCAGCGAACGGACTTCCATGAGCGGACAGCAGCGCAGCCTGGCCATGCGTTTCCTCGCCGAGCCCACCGACGTGAACTACGGCGGCAAGGTGCACGGCGGCATCGTCATGAAATGGATCGACCAGGCCGGCTATGCCGCGGCGGTCGGCTGGAGCGGTCGCTACAGCGTGACCGTGGCCGTCGGCGGGATCCGCTTCGTCGCCCCGATCCGCATCAGCGACCTGGTCACCGTCACCGCGACGCTGGTCTACACCGGCACCAGCAGCATGCACTTCGCGGTCGAGGTGAATGCGCGCGATCCGATGCAGGACGAGGGTTCGGAACGCCTGTGCACGCATTGCGTGATCGTGTTCGTGGCGCTCGATGGCGTCGAAGGCAAGCCGACGCCGGTGCCGGCGTGGACGCCGCAGGACGACGAGGACCGGCGCCTGGCGGAATACGCGACCCAGGTGATGGCGCTGAGCAAGGGCATCGAGGACACCGTGGCCCGCTATCGCCCGGCGGATGCGCCCGCGGGCGGGCACTGACCGCACCGCGCCCCGGACCGCGTTGTCTCCGGCAATGCGGATCGGATGGGGAGAAGCCGATGTCGATGCCTGCGTGCCGGAACCTGGCTTTTGTCATCGTCGCGGCCGTGGCGATGCCGCGACCGGTCCACGCCCAGGCCGGCAACGGCCTGTCCGCGGCCGAGCGCGCGGCGGTGTTCGCGGCGGCCGGGGCGACCCGGCAGAAGGATGGCCGCTGGCTGATCTGCGCCGACGATCCGCAAACCAGCGGCGCCTCGATCGACGAGGTCCGCGACCTCGATGGCGATGGCCGGCCCGAGGCGGTGGTGAACGAGGACGGCACGTTCTGCAACGGCGCATCCGGCACGCGCTTCTCGCTGGTCAGCAAGCGCGCCGACGGCAGCTGGCGCAACATGCTCGCCTCGGAGGGCGTGGCCGAATTCCTGCAGGGCAGGGGCAAGGACGGCTGGCCGGATGTTTCCATCGGTGGGCCCGGGTTCTGCTTCCCGGTCATGCGCTGGAACGGCGTCGAATACGCGTTCGACCGCAACGAATACGAAGGCAGGCGCTGCACCCCGTGACCGGCGCGCGCCGGAAACGAAAAGGCCGCCCCGGAGGCGGCCTTTGCTGCGCAGCGCTATCGGGTTCGGTCAGAGCCCGGCGACGCGGCGCGCTTCCATGAACCTGCCGCTCCAGTAGCCATCGTCGAGGCGCGAGACCATCACGTCCTTGCCGGTGCGCGGCGCATGCAGGAACTGGCCGTTGCCGACGTAGATGCCGACGTGGTCCACGCGGCGGCCGTGGACGCCGAAGAAGACGATGTCGCCGGCGCTGAGCGAGGCGCGGTCGATGCGCTGGCCGGTGTTGGCCATGTCGCGGGAGACGCGCGGCAACTCGACGCCGAGCGCGGTCTTGAACACGTAGCCGACCAGGCCGCTGCAGTCGAAACCGTTGGTGCCGGTGCCGCCCCAGCGGTAGGGCGTGCCGAGCAGGGCCAGCGCGCGCTTGAGCAGGGCTTGCACGCCGCTGCCGGGTTTGGATGCGTCGGCGGGGACGTCGGCATCGGCTTTCGCCAGGACCACCGGATCGCTGGCCGGGGCCGGTTGCGCGGCCGCGGCCTTGGCGGCGGCGGAGATGTTCTCGAGGCCGATGCCCGGCACGACCGCTTCCTGCGCCAGCGCCGGAAGGGCGAGGCCGAGCAGGGCGGCGGCGAGGAGAAGACGGATGGCCCGGAGCGGGCGGCGGGTGGCGGCAGGGCAGCCTGAAAAAGGCAGGGCGGGTGTCGTCACGAGGCGGTTCAGGGCTGTCAACGAGGCGTGAGGATGCCCCAGCCGTCCCGTTGGAAAGTTCAAATTTCGTAAAAAACCGGAACCAACCCGGTGATTTTCCTCACATTTTTGCCAAAAGCCGCATTCAGGTTCGAAGCGGATGGCCGCTGCTCAGTGCAGAACGCGTTTGGCGCCGCTGTAGTGGTCGCGCCAGTAGGGACCGTCGAGGCGATCGAGCCGGACCGTGCCGCCGGTGCTGGGCGCGTGCACGAAACGGCCTTCGCCGACGTAGATGCCGACGTGGCTGACGTTGCCGCTATTGCCGAAAAACACCAGGTCGGCCGCGGCCAGCCGGTCGGCGGGAATGCGCGGCCCCTGGTACGCGGCGAGCTCGCGCGAGGTGCGCGGCAGGCGCAGGTCGAGCATGTCGCGGAACACGTAGTTCACCAGCCCGCTGCAGTCGAAGCCGCCCTCGGGCGTGTTGCCGCCGTAGCGATAGGGCGTGCCGACGAGGCTGATCGCGCGCATCAGCACCGCGTTCGCCGCCTCGGGGTCTTCCGGCCGGACCTGCGGCCAGTCGCGCTGCGGGGACTGCGCGGCGCGCGGCGGCGGCTTGCGGACTTCCTCGTGGCCGCAGGCGCAGAGCAGGGCGCAGGCCAGGGCGACGGCGACGAATCCCCGCCGCGCTGGCGCGGTCGCTTGCGAGCCGGGATAATGCGCGCCCTTCATCCGGCCGCATCTTGGCCGATGGCGCGCGGCGCGCACAAGCCGCTTTTCCACGGGCCGCTTTCCACAGGCCGCTTTCCACAGGATGTCCATGAAGATCGAAAAAGACCGCGTCGTGCGCTTCCACTACAGCGTCGCCGAAACCGGGCAGCCGGAGCAGGAGACCTCGCGCAATGGCGAGCCGCTGGCGATCCTGATCGGGCACGGCAACATCATCCCGGGCCTGGAGAAGGCGATGGAAGGCCACGAGGCCGGCGACAGCTTCGGTGTGGACGTCGTCGCCGCCGACGCCTACGGCGAGCGCCGCGACGGCATGGGCCAGCGCATCCCGAAGAAGCATTTCGGCAACCAGCCGCTGCAGCCGGGCATGCAGGTCGTGCTCAACACCAACATGGGCCCGCGCGCGGTCACCATCGAGAAGGTGGGCATGACCGTGGTCGACGTCGACCTCAACCACCCGATGGCCGGCAAGGACCTGCATTTCGACATCGACATCGTCGACGTGCGCGAAGCCACGCCGGAGGAACTGGAACACCACCACGTGCACGGCGACGGTGGCCACGCGCACTGATCCCCGCCTGGCGGGAACCGACCCCGGGGTTTGCCCCGCAAACCCGGGGTCCGGCCATGAATGATCGCGCCGATGTCCTGATCGTCGGCGCCGGGGTCGTCGGGCTGGCCGCGGCGATCGAACTGCTGCAGGCCGGGCGCAGCGTCCTCGTGCTCGACGCCGGCCGCGCCGGCGGCGGCAGTTCGCACGGCAATTGCGGCACCATCACCCCCAGCCATTCCGCGCCGCTGGCCGAGCCCGGCCGTATCGCGCGCGCGCTGCGCTGGCTGCTGACGCCGGACGCGCCGTTCTACGTGCGCCCGCGCCTGGACCCCGCGTTGTGGCGCTGGTTCGCGCATTTCGCCGCGCGCTGCAACGAACGCGACTGGCGCCGCGGCATGGCCGACAAGGCCGTGTTGCTCAAGGCCTCGCGCGCGTTGCTGCAGGAACGGGTCGAACGCCTCGGCCTCGACTGCGAATTCCTCGCCTCGGGCACGGACTACGTGTTCCGCGACGAGCGCACGCTGGCGCACTTCTGCGCCGAACTGCCGTTGCTGGAAGAACTGGGCATCGCTTCGCGGCGGATCGACGGCGACGCCTATTCGCGCGAGGAAACCAGCCTGCTGCCCGGCGTCGCCGGCGTGGTGCGGTTCCCCGGCGATGCGCGCCTGCGCCCGGACCGCTTCGTCGCCGAACTCGCGCGGGTTTGCCGCGAACTCGGCGGCGTGATCGTCGAACACTGCGCGGTGCAGCGCGTCGATTTCGAACGCGATGGCGCGCGTGTCCTCGCCGGCGAACGCAGCTTCGACGCGAACGACGTCGTGCTCGCCGCCGGTTCGTGGTCGCCGTCGCTGGCGCGCGACTTCGGCCTGTGCATCCCGATCCAGCCGGGCAAGGGTTATTCGATCACCTACGACCGCCCGGCCACGGTGCCGCAACGGCCGCTGGTGCTGTTCGAACGCAGTGTCTGCGTCACCGCCTGGGACAGCGGCTTCCGCCTCGGCAGCACCATGGAATTCTCCGGCTACGACCGCAGCCTCAACCGGCGCCGGCTGGATGCGCTCGAGCGCGGCGCGGCGCAATACCTGCGCGAGCCGGTCGGGCCGGTGCGGCGCGAGGAATGGTTCGGCTGGCGGCCGATGACCTGGGACGACCTGCCGCTGGTCGGCGCGGTGCCCGGCAAGCGCGGCGCGTGGGTCGCGACCGGCCACGGCATGCTCGGCGTGAGCATGAGCATGGCGACCGCGGTCCTGCTCGGCGACCTGATGCTCGGGCGCGAGCCGATCCTCGATCCGCATCCCTGCCGCGCCGGGCGTTTCGGCTGAGGCCGCTACACTGGCCGCATGAGTGACGTCTGCACATTGCATCGCGGCACCGCGCCGCTGCTGGTGAGCCTGCCGCACGACGGCACCGCGCTCCCGCCGGAACTCGCCGCGCGCATGACCGAAGCCGCGCGCGGCGTGCCCGACACCGACTGGCACGTGTCGCGCCTGTACGACTTCGCGCGCGAACTCGGCGCCTCGATGCTGGTGCCGGCGTATTCGCGCTATGTCGTCGACCTCAACCGCCCGCCGGACGACACCTCGCTGTATCCCGGGCAGAACACCACCGGCCTGTGCCCGATGCGGCGCTTCAGCGGCGACGCGGTGTACCTGCCGGGGCGGGAGCCGTCCGGGGACGAGGTGCGCGAACGCGTCGAACGCTACTGGCGCCCGTACCACGACGCGCTGCGCGGCGAACTCGAGCGCCTGCGCGCGCGCCACGGTCGCGTATTGCTGTGGGAAGGCCATTCGATCCGCGGCAGCGGCCTGCCGTTCCTGTTCGAGGGCCGCCTGCCGGACCTCAACCTCGGCACCGCCACCGGCGCGAGTTGTTCGCCGGCGCTGCAGGCGCGACTCGAAGCGGTGCTGTCCGCGCAAGCTGGCTACGACTGGGTCGCGAACGGCCGCTTCAAGGGCGGGCACATCACCCGCCACTACGGCGATCCTGCGCTCGGCATCGACGCGGTGCAGCTGGAGATCAGCCAGCGCAACTACATGGACGAGGATTCGTTCGAATACGACGCGGCGAAGGCGGCGAAGCTGCAACCGTTGCTGCGCGAACTGCTGCAGGCCGCGCTGGGCTGAAGCCCGGCTGCGCAGGTTGCGGCAGGCAGGCCGAACGCCGCCGCATCATCCCTGCCTCGCACCGGCCCCGATCGGCGCCGTCCCGGGCCGACGAACCGCCCATGGCCGCCTCCGCGCATACGCGACGTTGATCCACGGCAGGGGGCGATGCCGGCGCGACACGTCCGGCCACGAAGATGCCATCGGCACCAACGGAGCCGCCGCATGCGCCTGCAATCCGTGGTCTCCAAGCTGCATGCGCGAGGGCCCGCTCCCGGGATCGACCTGGCCTCGGTCAAGGCTGCCGAGTTGCGCATGGTTCTCGGCACCGACGATGCCGACCAGCTCGACAAGGCCATGCCCTGGGGCATCGCGTTCTCCGGTGGCGGCATCCGCAGCGCGACGTTCGCCCTGGGCGTGTTGCAGACGCTCGCGCGCCAGCGCCTGCTGGCTTGCTTCCATTACCAGTCCACGGTGTCCGGCGGCGGTTACGCGGGGGCGTTCCTGCAGGGGATGATCCACCGCCACCGCTTCGAGGGCGCGTTCGAGGCGCTGGCCGCGAATTCCGGCGACGACCCGGGCGCGACGGTACGCCAGCCGGTGCGCCACTTGCGCGAGTACAGCAATTACCTGGCGCCGCGGAAGTCGCCGTTCTCGGGCGACACGCTGGGCATGGTCGGCACCTACGTGCGCAACGTGTTGCTGGTGCAGACCCAGCTGTGCGCGTTGATCCTCGGCCTGAGCCTGTTGCCGCTGGTGTTGTACGCGGCGCTGGCCCGGGTTTCGGCCGCAGTGCCGTGGCTGCTGCAGTTGCTGGCGGGCGCGATGGGCATCGCCGCGGTGATGCTGCTCGGACTGGTCACCACGCGGATGAAGCCGCGCACGCTGGCCGGCATCGGATCGAGCGCCGCCGTCCCCGAACCGGCGCCGTTTCCGCCGCTGGCGGTGGTCGGCAGCGCGATCGCGGTGATCGTCCTGCTGGCCACCGCGTCCTTCCTCGGCGCGGTCGGATTCGCCGATGGCGGGGGACTGCCGCCGCTGCTTGTCGGGCTGTTCGATCGCGACCTTCCGGCGTGGTCGGCGAACTGGCGGCTGGGTTGGACCACCGCCGCGCTGTATTTCGTCGCGTGGATGTTCTGGTTCGCGATCGACCTGCACAGCAAGTCCGCGCAGGAGGTCATGGCATCGCCGTTGCGGCGCCATCCCCTGCGTTTCGTGTTCGCGGCCGCGCTGGCGGCGGTGTTCGCGCGTTATGCGATCACGACGGTGCAGGCGTTGCTGGTGGCGATGGGGCGCGATGGCACGCTGTGGCATGCGATGGCGGTGGGTCCGGTGGTGGTGATGGTGGCGGTGACGCTGACCGGGATCGTGCAGGTCGGGCTGTCGGGGCCGGCGCTGTCCGACCTGCAGCGCGAGATCTGGGCGCGTGTCGGCGGCAAGACCGCTGGGCTGGTGGTGTTGGGCGTCGCGGTGACCTTGTCGCTCACCATCTACGGTCCGTGGGCGTTCGCCGCGCTCGCCCGGCTCGGTGGCAGTGGCGCCGGCCACGCATTGGCGAAGCTGGGCGGCTGGACCGGCTTTTTGACCTGGGTGGTGACCACGGGTATCGGCCTGCTGACTGCCGCGGGCAAGCGCTCGGACGATGCGACCAGTCGCGCGGGGCGCATCCTCGATCTCGCCGCACGCATCGCGCCGTGGGTGTTCCTGCTCGGGTTGCTGGTGCTGCTGAGCCTGGCCGGGCAGGGCCTGTTGCAGGCGCTGTTGCGGCACTTCGATCCCGCTATCGCCGCGGCTCCGCTGATGCGGCCCACGCTGCAAGGCTACCTGGTCGCGCTCGACGCCGTGGCCCGCGCGCACTGGCTGGCCGCACTGGCGCTGACAACGGCCGCGTTCGCGGTCTGGGCTTTGTTCGGGTGGCTGGTGGACAGCAACGAATTCAGCCTCAATGCCTTCTATCGCAACCGCCTGGTCCGCTGTTACCTCGGCGCCAGCAATGGGCAGCGCAATCCCGAGCCCACGACCAATTTCGACGTCCACGACGACTTGGCGCTGGCGGACCTGCTCGACGGGCCGCGCCTGGGCGACGATCCGGCCAATGCGAGGAAAGGCCGCGCGCGTCCGTTGTTCCCGCTGATCTGCACCACCCTCAACCTCGTCGCCACCAAGCAGCTCGACTGGCAGGACCGCAAGGGCTCGTCGTTCTGCCTGTCGCCGCTGTTCTGCGGCTACCTGCCGCCCGACTCGCGGCCGGAGGGCATCCCAATCGGCGATCGCAGGCTGCCGCGACCGGCGCGCAACGACGGCACGCCCGGCGCCAGCGCCGATGCGCCCACAACGGCGGTGCGGCGGAGGCGGGCGCCAGGCGAAGCCGCGACCTTGTCGCAAGCCTTGTCGCTGGGCAGCGCGATCGCGATTTCCGGCGCGGCGGTGAATCCGAACATGGGCTACCACAGCTCGCCGGCGGTGACGTTCCTGCTGACCCTGTTCGACGCGCGCCTGGGCTGGTGGTTGCCGAACCTGGCGCATCGCGATCCCGCGCCGCCCGATGCCACGCCGTTCTTCGCGCGCTGGCTGATCGCGGAAATGCTCGGCCACACCGACGACGGCGGCAAGTACGTGCATCTGTCCGACGGCGGGCACTTCGAGAACCTCGGCCTGTACGAACTGGTGCGCCGTCGCTGCCGGTTCGTGCTGTGCGTGGACGCCGCCGCGGATCCGCAACGCGTGTTCGCCGACCTCGGCAACGCGGTGCAGAAATGCCGTGTCGACTTCGGCGCCGAGGTCGAACTCGATACCGCGCCGCTGCAGCCGGGCGTGGACGGCCGGGCCGAGCGCAGTTGCGCGGTGGGGCGGATCACCTACGCCGACGGCAGCGTCGGCACGCTGCTCTACCTGAAGCCGACGCTGACCGGCAAGGAACCTTCGGACGTGCTGCATTACGCGCAGGCGCATCCCGCGTTCCCGCACGAGCCCACCGCAGACCAGTATTTCGACGAGGCGCAGTTCGAGAGTTACCGCCGGCTCGGGCAGGACGTCGCGACGCGCGCGCTGGAACCGGTGCTGGAACGGATCGATGCCGGCGAGATGCTGTACCGCGACCAGCTCGGCGTGCGCGACACGCCGCAGAAGGAAATGCTGCTGCGTTCGCTCGCGCACCATTGGGCGCCGTCCATCGCCGGCGGCCCCGAGCGTTTCGCCAAACACGGCGAAATGCTCTCGCGATTGATGGCGACCTTGCGCGACACCCCGGCGCTGGCGGTTCTGGATGCGCAGATCTACCCGGCCTGGACCGACCTCGTCCCCAACGATGCGCCGCGTGCGGACGGCCAGGTGGCGTCGCCGAGCGAACGCCGCTCCCGGCTGCCCGCGCCGGAGGATTTCCGCGCCTGCTTCTATTTCTGCCAGGAACAGATCCGGCTGATGGAAGCGGTGTACCTGGATTTCGACCTCGAGCGCGACTGGGACCACCCCGACCATCGCGGCTGGATGAGCATGTTCCGGCACTGGGCCGGCAGCCCGATGTTCCGCGTTGCGTGGGCGGTCGGCATGCCGACCTTCGGCGCCCGCTTCGTCGCCTTCTGCGAGCTGCGCCTCGGGGTGCCGAGGATCGACAACAACGACCGCGACCGGCATGCGTTGCGGGTCAGGGAAATCCACGTCCCGCGTCGCGAGGATTGGGCGCCGACCTGCCAGCGCCTGTGCGATGCCGGCACGATCAGCCGCGTCGAGCATGCGCTGCTCACCGCGCCGGGCCCGATGCTCGGCGACGCGGCGCTGTATCCCGATCGGGTGCTGTTGCTGCAGCTGCGCTGGGATTCGATCCTCCAGCGCGACGACGCGAGCCTGCAGGCCAGCACGCTCGGGGTGCTGGCGCTGTCCGGCAAGACGCTGCGCCTGTTGCGCGTGCAGCAGCGCCTGCGCAAGCTCGGGTTCGGCGCCGAGTTCCTGCGCCTGGTGCGCGGCCGCAACCGCGACATCCGCGATGTGTGCGTGCGCAGCGGCAGTTACGGGATCGGCGGGATCTACCACCAGCGCGACGCCGACCGGCTCAACGCATCGCTGGCGGCGATGGTGGCGCGGGCGGCGAAGGGCTGAAACCCGGGCGCGCTCAGACCTCCAGCGTCGCCAGGTCGCCCTTCTGTTCCAGCCAGGCCTTGCGGTCGCCGGCGCGCTTCTTCGCCAGCAGCATGTCCATCAGCGCCTGCGTTTCCACGCCATCGTCCACGGTCAGCTGCACCAGCCGGCGCGTGTCGGGATGGATGGTGGATTCGCGCAGCTGCTGCGGGTTCATCTCGCCCAGGCCCTTGAAGCGGGTGACGTTGACCGCGCCCTTGAGCTTCTCGCGCGCGATCTTCTCCAGCAGCAGGCGCTTTTCCTCGTCGTCGAGCGCGTAGAACACCTGCTTGCCCACGTCGACGCGGAACAGCGGCGGCATCGCCACGAACACGTGCCCGGCCGCGACCAGCGTCGGGAAGTGGCGCAGGAACAGCGCGGCCAGCAGCGTGGCGATGTGCAGGCCATCGGAGTCGGCGTCGGCGAGGATGATGACCTTGCCGTAGCGCAGGCCGGCGAGGTCGTCCTTGCCCGGGTCGCAGCCGATGGCGACGGCGAGGTCGTGCACTTCCTGCGAGGCGAGCACCTGCCCGGACGCGACTTCCCAGGTGTTGAGGATCTTGCCGCGCAACGGCAGGATCGCCTGGAAGTCCTTGTCGCGCGCCTGGCGCGCGCTGCCGCCGGCCGAATCGCCTTCGACCAGGAACAGCTCGGTGCGCGAGAGGTCCTGCGAAATGCAGTCGGCGAGCTTGCCGGGCAGGGCCGGGCCCTGCGTCACCTTCTTGCGCACGACCTGCTTCTCGGCCTTGAGTCGCGCCGACGCGCGTTCGATCGCGAGCTGCGCGATCCTCTCGCCGGCATCGACGTGCGTGTTCAGCCACAGCGAGAACGCATCGTGCGCGGCGCCCTCGACGAAGCCCGCGGCCTGGCGCGAGCTCAGGCGTTCCTTGGTCTGTCCGCTGAACTGCGGGTCGGTCATCTTCAGCGAGAGCACGAAGGCGACGCGGTCCCACACGTCCTCGGGCGCGAGCTTGACCCCGCGCGGCAGCAGGTTGCGGAAATCGCAGAATTCCCTCAACGCATCGGTGAAGCCGCTGCGCAGGCCGTTGACGTGGGTGCCGTGCTGCGAGGTCGGGATCAGGTTGACGTAGCTTTCCTGCACCAGTTCGCCGTCGGGCGCCCAGGCCACCGCCCAGTCGACGATTTCGGTGTCCTTCTTCAGCGAACCGACGAACAGTTCCGCCGGCAGCAGCTCGCGGTTCGCGAGTTCGCCCTTCAGGTAGTCGCGCAAACCATCTTCGTAATGCCACTGCACGCGTTCGCCGGAGGCTTCGTCGAACAGGGTGACGGTCAGGCCGGGGCAGAGCACCGCCTTGGCGCGCAGCAGGTGCTTGAGCGCGCGCAGGGCGAATTTGGGCGTGTCGAAGTACTTCGGGTCCGGCCAGAAGCGCAGGCGCGTGCCGGTGTTCTTCCTGCCGACGCTGCCGACGATGTCCAGCTGCGACGCGCGTTCGCCGTCGGCGAAGGACATGCGGTATTCGTTGCCCTCGCGCTTGATGAACACGTCGACCTTCTTCGACAGCGCGTTCACCACGCTCACGCCGACGCCGTGCAGGCCGCCGCTGAAGGTGTAGTTGCGGTTGTTGAACTTTCCGCCCGCGTGCAGCCGGGTGAGGATCAGTTCCACGCCGGGGATCTTTTCCTCGGGATGGATGTCCACCGGCATGCCGCGGCCGTCGTCGGCCACCTCGCAGCTGCCGTCGGCGTGCAGCACCACGTCGATGTTGCGCGCATGCCCGGCCAGCGCCTCGTCCACCGCGTTGTCGATCACTTCCTGCGCGAGGTGGTTGGGGCGCGAGGTGTCGGTGTACATGCCCGGGCGACGCCGGACCGGGTCCAGCCCGGACAGGACTTCGATGTCGGCGGCGTCGTAGCGTGCGGTCATGCGCGGCGATGCGTATTCATGGTCGAAGGACGCGATTGTCGCGCATCGCACGGGGGAAGTTAAAAGCCCGTTGTTCATTCGCCGGCATGGATGGTGCCGCTACGGTCGATCCCGGCCGTCGAGGGGCGCGGCCGATGGCAGCACGACTGCAACAACTTTTTCCTTTTTCGAATTCGGGAGATCCCCCATGAACCATCGCACCCCGCTTCTCGCCTTGCTCGTCGCCGGCGCGTTCGCCGCGCCCGCCGCCTTCGCCCAGGACGCGACCGGCGCCAGCCAGCCGTCGCCCCCGGCGACCACCGTCCAGGCCGACGCCTCCGCCCAGCAGTCGACTTCCGCCGACGCCAGTGCCGCCGCCAGCGACCAGGGCAAGACCTCAGGCGACGCCGGCATGGCCACCAGCGCATCCAGCGCCCAGCCCGAAGATGCGGCCACGACCGGCGACCAGGGCAAGGACCAGCAGGTCAAGGACGCCGCCCAGCCGCCGTCGAAACCGTAATCCGGCCTGCGACCTCCCCACCGACGCCCCGGCCCGCCGGGGCGTCGTCGCGTCCGGGGCCGGCGGACGGCCCTTTGCGAACAAGGGCTTGCGCGCGCCCCGTCGCCGCGGCGATGGCGAGCCGGTAGACTATGGCTTTCCGGAAGCGCGCTTTCCCATGGCCCCCGCCCGTTCCGCAACGCCCCTCGTGTTCGTCACCGGCGGCGTGGTCTCCTCGCTCGGCAAGGGCATCGCCGCCGCGTCCCTCGCCGCCATCCTCGAAGCCCGCGGCCTGCGGGTGACGATGATGAAGCTCGATCCCTACCTCAACGTCGATCCGGGCACCATGAGCCCGTTCCAGCACGGCGAGGTGTTCGTCACCGACGACGGCGCCGAGACCGACCTCGACCTCGGCCACTACGAGCGCTTCGTCAACACCCGGCTCTCGGGCCTGAACTCGATCACCACCGGCAAGATCTACGAAGCGGTGATCCGCAAGGAACGCCGCGGCGACTACCTCGGCGGCACCGTGCAGGTGATCCCGCACGTCACCGACGAGATCAAGCGCTGCATCGACGCGGCGACCGACGGCTACGACGTGGCGCTGGTGGAGATCGGCGGCACCGTCGGCGACATCGAATCGCTGCCGTTCCTCGAGGCGATCCGCCAGCTGCGCACCGAGCGCGGCCCGGACATGGCCATGTTCATGCACCTGACCCTGATCCCGTTCATCGCGGCGGCGGGCGAGCTCAAGACCAAGCCGACCCAGCATTCGGTGAAGGAACTGCGCAGCATCGGCATCCAGCCGGACGTGCTGATCTGCCGCAGCGAGCAGCCGCTGCCGGACGGCGAGCGGCGCAAGATCGCGCTGTTCACCAACGTGCCGGAGAAGGCGGTGATTTCCGCCGTCGACCTCGACAACATCCACAAGATCCCGCGCTGGCTGCACGGCCAGCAGCTCGACCAGCTGGTCGTCGACCAGTTGCGCCTCGGCGACAAGGTCAGGGACGCCGACCTGTCGGAATGGGACGCGGTGGTCGATGCGGCCGAGCACCCGATCGACGAAGTCACGATCGCCGTGGTCGGCAAGTACGTCGACCACAAGGACGCCTACAAGTCGGTGGGCGAGGCGCTCAAGCACGGCGGCATCCGCCAGCGCACGCGGGTCAACCTGAAGTGGCTGGAATCGCAGGACATCGAGCGCGAGGGCGCCGAACGCGTCCTCGCCGGCGTCGATGGCATCCTCGTGCCCGGTGGCTTCGGCGACCGCGGCTTCGAGGGCAAGGTGCTGACCGCGCAGTTCGCGCGCGAGCGCAAGATCCCGTACTTCGGCATCTGCTACGGCATGCAGGCCGCGGTGGTGGACGTGGCGCGCAACCTCGCCGGGCTGGAGGGCGCCAACAGCACCGAGAACGACAAGCAGTCGCCGCATCCGGTGATCGGCCTGATCACCGAATGGCGCACGCAGTCGGGCGACATCGAGCGCCGCGACGAGAATTCCGACCTTGGCGGCAGCATGCGCCTGGGCCTGCAGGAGCAGCGGGTGAAGCCGGGCACGCTCGCGCACCGCGTGTACGGCAAGGACGTGGTCGGCGAACGCCACCGCCACCGCTACGAGTTCAACAACCGCTACCGCACGCAGCTGGAAGACGCGGGGCTGGCGATTTCGGCCAAGTCGATGGACGACCTGCTGGTGGAAATGGTCGAGCTGCCGCAAGCCGAACACCCGTGGTTCCTCGCCTGCCAGGCGCATCCGGAATTCCTGTCCACGCCGCGCCACGGCCACCCGTTGTTCATCGGCTTCGTCCGCGCCGCGCGCGAGCGCAAGGCCGGCGGCAAGCTGTTGAGCGAGGCCGCGGCATCTTTGGACACGGATCAGGTCCGATGAACACGGATAAAGCCATTTTTGGTCTTTATCCGCCTGTTTCCGATCTGATCAGTGTCAAATGCCGTTTTTGCGGAGAACGCGTATGAAGCTCTGCGGCTTCGATATCGGCCTCGACCAGCCGTTCTTCCTGATCGCCGGCCCGTGCGTGGTCGAGAGCGAACAGTTGCAGATCGACACCGCGGCGACGCTGAAGGAGATCACCGGCGAGCTCGGCATCAATTTCATCTTCAAGTCCAGCTTCGACAAGGCCAACCGCACCTCGCTCAACAGCTTCCGCGGCCCGGGCATGGAGGAGGGGCTGCGCGTGCTGGCCGAGGTGAAGCGCCAACTCGGCGTGCCGGTGCTGACCGACGTGCACGAATACACGCCGATGGACGAAGTCGCGTCCGTCGTCGACGTGCTGCAGACGCCGGCCTTCCTGGTGCGCCAGACCGATTTCATCCGCAAGGTGTGCGAAGCCGGCAAGCCGGTGAACATCAAGAAGGGCCAGTTCCTGTCGCCGTGGGACATGAAGCCGGTGGTGGAGAAGGCCAGGTCCACCGGCAACGCCGACATCATGGTCTGCGAGCGCGGCGCGTCGTTCGGCTACAACAACCTGGTCAGCGACATGCGGTCGCTCGCGGTGATGCGCGACACCGGCTGCCCGGTGGTGTTCGACGCGACGCATTCGGTGCAGTTGCCGGGCGGGCAGGGCAGTTCCAGCGGCGGCCAGCGCGAATTCGTGCCGGTGCTGGCGCGCGCGGCGATCGCGGTGGGCGTGTCCGGCGTGTTCATGGAAACGCACCCGAATCCCGAGAAGGCATTGTCCGACGGTCCGAATGCCTGGCCGCTGGGCAAGATGCGCGCGCTGCTCGAAACCATGCTCGAACTCGATCGCGCGACCAAGCGTGGCGGGTTCCTCGAGGCGACCGTATGAACCATCGGCTCGGAACCGCCGCTTTGGCGGGGATGCTGTTCTGCTCGCCGACATTGGCCGCGGACGCGGGTGCGCAGCAAGCGCTCGATGACGCCTTGTCCACGTACCGCGAGGCATGCGTCGCCCCGTACTACGGTGCACGCGAACCGCAGGCCATCGTGGCCGAACTGGCGAAGGACGCTTCGCGCGTAGAACGGTTGCTGGAATCGCTGGCCAATGGCGCGCCACAAAACTGGCGATCGCTGGCGGATCGCGCACTTCCGTTGACGCAGCGATTGGAAGCCGCCCTCGACCTGCTCGGCATGGCCATCAGCCATGGCACCCCGGGCGAACGCCTGGTTGCCGAAGCGTATTCCGTCGAACTCCTGCCGGTGCCCGAAGGCACCGGATGCAAGCGCCCCGCCGGGATCGATGCTTTCCTGTCGACTGCGAATTTCTGGGGCGCTGCCGGCCGTGCCGGCGACAGCGCGCCTTGACCCCTCAATTCCACTGCCTGCGAACATGACCGCGATCACCCACGTCCACGCCCGCGAAATCCTCGATAGCCGCGGCAATCCCACGCTCGAAGCGGAAGTCACCCTCGCCGACGGCAGCTTCGGCCGCGCGATGGTGCCCTCGGGCGCGTCCACCGGCACCCGCGAAGCGGTCGAACTGCGCGACGGCGACAAGACCCGCTACCTCGGCAAGGGCGTGCGCAAGGCGGTCGATAACGTCAACGGCGCGATAGCGACTGCGCTGAAGGGCTTCGATGCCGCCGACCAGCTGGGCCTCGACCGTCGCCTGATCGACCTCGACGGCACCGAGAACAAGGGCCGCCTGGGCGCGAACGCGCTGCTCGGCGTGTCGATGGCGAACGCGCACGCGATGGCCGCGTCGAGGAAGCTGCCGCTGTGGCGTTACCTCACCGACATCAGCGAACACCCGGCCGGCTGGCAGCCGACCCTGCCGGTGCCGATGATGAACATCATCAACGGCGGTGCGCACGCCGACAACAACGTCGACCTGCAGGAATTCATGGTGCTGCCGGTGGGCGTGGGCAGCTTCGCCGAAGCGCTGCGCGCGGGCACCGAGGTGTTCCATGCGCTGAAGTCGGTGCTCAAGGGCCGCGGGCTGTCCACCGCGGTCGGCGACGAAGGCGGCTTCGCGCCGGACCTGCGCAGCAATTCCGAAGCGCTGGACACCATCCTCGAGGCGATCGGCAAGGCCGGCTACACCGCCGGCGAGGACATCCTGCTCGGCCTCGACGTCGCGTCCAGCGAGTTCTTCGAGAACGGCAAGTACAACCTCACCGGCGAGGGCAAGCGCCTGTCGAGCGAGCAGTTCACCGATTTCCTCGCCGACTGGTGCGCGCAGTACCCCATCGTCACCATCGAGGACGGCATGGCCGAGGACGACTGGGCCGGCTGGAAGCTGCTGACCGAACGCCTCGGCGACAAGGTGCAGCTGGTCGGCGACGACCTGTTCGTCACCAACCCGAAGATCTTCCACGAGGGCATCGAGCAGCGCGTGGCCAACGCGATCCTGATCAAGGTCAACCAGATCGGCACGCTCAGCGAAACCCTGGAGGCCATCGCCATGGCCGACCACGCGAAGTACGCGGCCATCGTCTCGCACCGTTCCGGCGAAACCGAGGACACCACCATCGCCGACATCGCGGTGGCGACGACCGCGACCCAGATCAAGACCGGTTCGCTGTGCCGCAGCGATCGCGTGGCCAAGTACAACCAGCTGCTGCGCATCGAGGAACAGCTCGGCGCGGCCGCGAGGTACGCCGGCCGCGACGCCTTCGTCTCGCTGCGGCGCTGAGCCGAACCGACGCGGATGCGCGGCTTGCGGATCGTCATCCTGCTGCTGGTCGCGCTGCTGGCGTGGCTGCAGTGGCGGTTGTGGTTCGGCAACGGCGGCCAGCGCGAAGTGCAGGCATTGCGCGCGCAGGTCGCCGCGCAGGCGCACGAGAACGAAGGCCTGAAGCAGCGCAACGAAGCGCTTGCGGCGGAAGTGCGCGACCTGAAGTCGGGCGAAGCCGCGGTCGAGGAACGCGCGCGCAGCGAGCTCGGCATGATCAAGCCCGGCGAAACCTTCTACCGCGTCGTCGACGACCGCCAGCCCGCGCCCGCCGATGCGAATCCGGATTCCGCCGCCGCCAACGCGGGGGCGAAGCCGTGACCGCCGACCAGGCGCGGGGCAGGCTGTGGGCCGTGGTTCCCGCCGCGGGCATCGGTCGCCGTTTCGGCGGCGATGTCGCCAAGCAGTACGCGGAACTCGATGGCCAGCCGCTGGTGGCGCGTGCGCTGCAGGCCTTGCTCGCGCATCCATCGGTCGAAGGCGCGGTGGTGGTGCTGGCCGCGGACGATGCGGCATGGCCGGGCTGGTCGGAACTTTGCGGCAAGCCGGTGCTCGCCTGCGTCGGTGGCGCGACCCGCGCCGAATCGGTGCTTGCGGGACTCGCGGCCTTGCCTGAATCCGTGCGCGCGGACGATTTCGTGCTGGTCCACGACGCCGCGCGCCCGAACCTGCATCCGGACGACCTCGACGCGCTGCTCGAGCGCGGCCGCGCCGATCCGGTCGGCGCGATCCTCGCCGCGCCGGTGCGCGACACGCTCAAGCGCGCCGGCGACGACGGCGGGATCGACCGCACCGAGCCGCGCGAACGCCTGTGGCGCGCGTTCACGCCGCAACTGTTCCGCCGCCTGCAGCTGTCGCGCGCGCTGGAAGCGGCGCGCGCGGACGGCGTCGAGGTCACCGACGAATCGATGGCGATGGAACGGCAGGGGCTGCGCCCCTTGCTGGTGGAAGGCCGCGAGGACAACCTGAAGGTGACCACGCCGGCCGACCTGGCCCTGCTGCGGGCCTTGCGCGCATGAGCGGGGCTGGAGAAGAAACGATGCCGACGACCGACGACGATTCCCGTTCCCTGTCGCGCGAAGCCGCGCGCGAATTGCGTCCCGGTTCGGAGCATTACCTCGCCTACGTCGGGCCGCCGCGGCAGTACGATTTCATGGGCGCGACCCAGTTCCGCCTGCTCACCGCGCTCGGCCTGCGCGAACACCACCGCGTGCTGGATTTCGGCTGCGGTTCGCTGCGCGCCGGGCGCCTGCTGATCCCGTACCTGCTGCCGGGCCACTACCACGGCATCGAGCCGAACCTGTGGCTGGTGGAGGACGCGATCGCGAACCAGGTCGGCGCGGACATGGTGCGGATCAAGCAGCCGCGCTTCGACGGCAACGCGGATTTCCGCTGCGACGTGTTCGCCACCGATTTCGACTTCATCGTCGCGCAGTCGATCTTCTCGCACACCTTGCGCGAACTCGCGGTGCGCGGCCTGCGCAACTTCCGCGGCGCGCTCGCGCCGGGCGGGCTGGTCGCATGCACCTTCGTCGACGCCGCGCCCGCGCCGCCGGCGGCGAGCATCGGCGCGGATGGCTGGGTGTACCCGGACTGCGTGGGCTTCGCCAGCGACGGGGTCGCGGGCATGTTCGCCGACGCCGGGCTCGTCGGCGTGCGCCTGCCGTGGTACCACCCGCGGCAGGCCTGGTACCTCGCCGCGACGGAGGCCGCGCATTTGCCGGGCGAAGCCGAACTGCGGCTGCTCGACGGCGCGGTGCTGCGCGATCCCGAGTTCAAGGCCAGCGTGCGCCCGCGATGAGCGCCGGTTTCCGCATCGGGCAGGGCTTCGACGTGCACGCCTTCGGCGCCGGCGACCATGTCGTGCTCGGCGGCGTGCGCATCCCGCACCATGTCGGCGTGCTCGCGCACTCCGATGGCGACGTGGTGATCCACGCGCTGTGCGACGCGATGCTCGGCGCGCTCGCGCTGGGCGACATCGGCGTGCATTTCCCGCCCTCGGACCCGCGCTGGAAGGATGCGGACAGCCGCACGTTCCTGCGCCATTGCGACGGCCTGCTGCGCGAACGCGGCTGGCGCGTCGGCAATTGCGACGTGACCGTGGTCTGCGAACGCCCGAAGGTCGGGCCGCACGCGGCGGCGATGCGTACGAATCTCGCCGCCGACCTCGGCATCGATGTCGACGATGTGAGCATAAAGGCGACGACCAGCGAGAAACTCGGCTTTACCGGACGCGGCGAGGGCATTGCCGCGCAGGCGGTGTGTTTGTTGATCAAAGCCTAAGCATGTACGCCTGCTGCAAATGTGGCGCGTCCATCAAGTGGTGGGAAGCGTATGCATCCACATTGCCATTTCCGTGCAAATGCGCTTCTTGCGGGCAGGAACAATCGTCGACGCGGCTGGGAACGATGGCTTGGTCTCTCATCGGGGTTGCGCTCGCGATAGCGTTCATGTCGCTGTTGATCCTGTCCGAAGATCCGAGGTTTTCGTGGATATCGGATGTCCTTGTGTTTCTCTTGTTTTGTTGCCTAATCGGTAGCGTGGTTCTCGAAATCCGAAATGGCAGGCTTCATCCGATAACCGCAGGACAGAAGCGGCGTGAACGCTGGATCATGACTGTGATATTGCTAATAGCGATAACCGCTGCATTCTGGGCATTTCGTTGAACATGCCACGCGCCCATGGCGCTGCGGTTTGCAGCGCGACGATCCGTACGTCACCCGAAGACTTCTTCGTGGAGGAAATCGCCTCGTTCGAGCCGAGCGGTGCTGGCGAGCACCTGTTGCTGACAGTCGAGAAGCGCGGCATGAACACCGCGTTCGCGGCGAAACGCATCGCCGCATGGGCCGGGGTGGCGGAATCGGCGATCGGCTACGCGGGGCTGAAGGACCGGCATGCGGTCACGCGCCAGCGTTTCAGCGTGTGGCTGCCGAAGAAGATCGCGCCGGAGATCGACGCGCTGCAATCCGACGAGCTGCGCGTGCTTGATCACGCCTGGCATGCGCGCAAGCTGCCGCGCGGCGCGCTGGCCGGGAACCGCTTCGAACTGCGGCTGCGCGACGTCGCTGGCGACGCCGCGGCGATCGACGCGCGCCTCGCCGCGATCCGCGAACGCGGCGTACCCAATGCGTTCGGGGAACAACGCTTCGGGCGCGAAGGCGGCAACCTCGACAAGGCGCTGGCGATGTTCGCCGGCCGCAGGGTCAAGCGCGAGGAACGTTCGCTGCTGCTGTCGGCGGCGCGTTCGGCGCTGTTCAACGACATCCTCGCGCGGCGCGTCGCCGAAGGCAGCTGGAATCGCGGGCTGGACGGCGAGGTGTGGATGCTGGCCGGCAGCCACAGCGTGTTCGGCCCGGAGCCGCTGGACGATGCGCTGCGCGCGCGCGCCGAAGCCTTCGACATCCATCCCACCGGCGCGATGTGGGGCGCGGGCGAATTGCGCAGCACGGGCGCGGTGCAGGCGCTGGAAGCCGGCGTCGCGGCCGGATTCGCCGACGGCCGATTCGCCGCGGGCCTGGCCCGGGCCGGGCTGCGCCAGGAACGGCGCGCGCTGCGGATGGTGGTCCCCGAACTGCGCTGGGACAGGCCGGAACCGGGTTGCCTGCGGATCGCGTTTTCCCTGCCCGCGGGCTCCTACGCCACCGCCCTGCTGCATGAGCTGGGCGAGTTCCGCGACGCCGGTGCCTGAATCCTGACCGTTCGTCGGAAACGCACGGATGGCACATTCCGTCCCGGACCGGAGGCGTATAAGCGGGCCATGGGCACCCGCATGGGGCGGGTGCGTCAGTGGAGGAGGGAAGGCCATGCAGACCCGTACACGCATCCTGTTGATGGCGCTGGTCGTCGGTCCGCTCGCTGCTTGCAGCAGCATGCAGGACAAATCGACGCTTTCGAGCGCGACCCGCGTCGAAGCGCCTTCGAACCTGACGGTCGACGACGCCTATGTCGCCCGCGTGGAATACATGGCCCGGCAGCGCGGCGTCGAGGTCCACTGGGTGAACATGCCCACCAAGCACGTCGCGACCAACCAGTAAGGTTCGACGCGATCGCAGCCGGGGCGATTCGAGTCGCATCGAATCGCCTTCCCGGCCCGCGCGTTTCGTGCGGGCCGGGAAGGCGTCATTCGACCAGCATGCGCCCCGAGCCCGGCAGCCGCTCGACCAGGTCGGCGCCGCACAGCAGCGATGGCGTGCGGTAGCCGCCTGCGGGCCGATTCGATGACAGGAATTCCACCACCGCCAGCGACCCGCTGACGGTCAAGGCGTATCCGTTCGCGACCTGGATGCGCGCGGTCCTGGTCGCGCCGGCGGCGTTGCGCGCCTCGCCCCAGACGAAGGTGCGCAGGCGTTCGCGTTTCGCCGCGTCGGGACCGCGCACGGTTTTCCCGGCGCGCGCCTGCAGCCAGCGCTGCAGCCAGCCCTGGCGCAACAACCAGCCGAAGCGGTTCGCGCGCCTGGCATTGGCGATCGTTCGTGGCGAAGCCGGAACGAACACCGCGATGTTCGGGATGCCGGTGGTGGCCCAGGCGGTAGACACGTCGCCCCAGGGAATGCACATCGCGGTCTTTTCGCCGTCGCCGAAATCGATGCGCCGCACCTCCGAGGCGAACGGCACCTTGCGGATGCTGCCGTCGATGCGCACGCGACCGCCCTGCGCCAGGCCTTCGATCGAGGTCCGGGCGGTTCCCGGCGACATGCCCGAACGCGAATCGAAGCCGAGCGCGAGGTGGGTCGCATCCGGCAACGCGGCCTTGAGCCGCGCGGCGACGCAGTCGGTCGGGATCACGTCGAACCCCACGCCGGGGCAGATCACGATGCCCGCGTCGCGCGCGCGGTCGTGCAGGGAGCGCGCGGCCTCGAACACGCCGATTTCGCCGGTGATGTCGAGGTAGTGGGCCTTCGCCGCGAGGCAGGCCTCCAGCATCGGCGCCGCGGTGGCGGAGAACGGCCCGGCGCAATGCAGGACGAGCCGCACGCCTTCGAGCCCGCGTTCCACGGTTCTGGCGTCGTCGAGCGCGAACACGCGGTGGTCGAGCCCCAGTTCCTGCGCGAGCGGCGCGAGCCGTTCCGCGCTGCGGCCGGCCAGGATCGGGCGCAGGCCGCGCGCGGCCGCTTCGCGCGCGATGAGTTCGCCGGTATAGCCATTCGCGCCATAGAGCAGCCACTGCATGTTCATTTCCCCGCTTTGCGGTCCATCAACACCAGCACCGCGCCGGTGCCGCCCTGCGCCGGCGGCGGCGAATGGAACGCCAGCACGTCGGCGCGGTGCCGCAGCACGCGGTCGACCAGGTTCTTCAGCACCGGCAATCGTTCCCCGGAATTGCGCCCCTTGCCGTGGACGATGCGCACGCAGCCCACGCCGTGCGCGCGGCAGTCGCGCAGGAACTCGCGCAGCAGCGATTCGGCTTCGCGCGCGGGCAGGCCGTGCAGGTCCAGTTCCTCCTGCGCCGCGTATTCGCCGCGGGCCAGGCGCCTGAGCACCTGCGCAGGCACGTCGTCGCGCCGATGGCCGAGCGCGTCGCCGGCCTCCAGCGCGGAAGCGGGCATGCGCCGCAATTCCTCGCGCGCCTCGTCGTCGTCGCGTCGCGCCATCCTGGTCGAGGGCTTGGGCCTGGGCGCCGCGGGCGGCGCCGGCGTGGCGGGCAGCGCGCGCACCTTGCCGCGGTCCGCGCCGATCGCCATGCGGAACAGTTCGGCGTCGTCGCGATCGTCCGGTGCTGGCGGGGGCTTGCGCATCGCCGCAGGTTAGCGCAGCCGGCAAGCCGCCGGCCGCATCCGTTATCATGGCCCGCATGCAGAACGTCCCGATGCCGTAAGGCGCCATGCGGATCCTGGTCAGCAACGATGACGGCGTCGACGCCCCCGGCATCCGCATCCTCGCCGAGGGCCTGCGCGGCGCGGGGCACGAAGTCTGGGTGGTCGCGCCCGACCGCGACCGTTCCGGCGCCAGCAATTCGCTGACGCTGGACCTGCCGATCCGCAGCAAGCGGCTCGACCCGCACACCATCCGCGTCAACGGCACGCCGACCGACTGCGTGCACCTCGCCTTGACCGGCATGCTCGACTTCGATCCCGACATCGTCGTGTCCGGCATCAACAACTCCGCCAACCTCGGCGACGACGTGATCTATTCGGGCACCGTGTCCGCGGCGATGGAAGGGCGCTTCCTCGGCCTGCCGGCGGTGGCGATGTCCCTGGTCACCGTCGACCGCGCGGCGAAGCACTACGAAACCGCCGCGCGCGCCGCGGTCGAGATCGTCGCGCGGCTGAAGTCCGATCCGCTGCCGGCCGACACCATCCTCAACGTCAACGTGCCGGACCTGGCGTGGGAGGAGGTGGCCGGTTTCGAGGTCACCCGCCTCGGCAACCGCCACCGTTCCGAAGCCTGCATCCCGCAGCACGATCCGCGCGGCGGCACGGTGTACTGGATCGGCCCGGCGGGCCCGGAACAGGATGCCGGCCCCGGCACCGATTTCCATGCGGTGCGTACCGGCTACATCTCGATTTCCCCGATCCACGTCGACCTGACCCGCTTCCAGGCGCTGGACCAGGTCGCGAGCTGGGTCGGCGGGCTCGCCGCGTCGCTGGGGCGCGGGGCATGACCGCGCGCATGCATTTGCAGCCGGCCGCGGTCGGGCTGGGCATGACCGGCCAGCGCGTGCGCGATCGCCTGATCGAACGCCTGCGGGAGAACGGCATCCGCGACGAGCGCGTGCTGAACGCGATCCGCACCGTGCCGCGGCACCTGTTCGTCGACGAGGCGCTGGCCGCGCGCGCCTACGAGGACAACGCGCTGCCCATCGGCCACGGCCAGACCATTTCGCAGCCGTGGGTGGTGGCGAAGATGACCGAGGCGCTGTTCCTCGATGGCGCGCAACCCAAGCGCGTGCTCGAGGTCGGCACCGGTTCCGGCTACCAGGCCGCGGTGCTGGCCGCGCTCGGGCTGGAAGTGCACACCGTCGAACGCATCGGCGACCTGCTGCGGATCGCGCGCAAGCGCTTCCGCACGCTCGGCCTGAACGTGCGCAGCCGCCACGACGACGGCCGCATCGGCTGGCCGGAACACGCGCCGTTCGACGCGATCGTCGTGACCGCCGGCGCGCCGGCGCTGGAAGACGCGCTGCCCGCGCAGCTCGCGCCGGGCGGAACGCTGGTCGCGCCGGTCGGCGGCGCGAACTCGCAGGGCCTGCTGATGTTGCGCAAGGACGCCGATGGCGCCGTCCGCGAGCAGAACCTCGCGCAGGTGGTGTTCGTGCCGCTGCTGTCGGGAACCATCGACTGATGCGCCTGTTCGCGCCGCTGTACGAGAAGGCGTTGCGCTGGTCCAGGCACCCGCGCGCGACCTGGCTGCTGGCCGGCCTGAGCTTCATCGAGGCGATCTTCTTCCCGGTGATGCCCGAGGTGATGCTGGCGCCGATGTGCCTGGCGCGGCCCAGGCGCGGCTTCGCCTATGCGACGATCAGCCTCGCCGGCTCGATGCTCGGCGCGGTCATCGGCTACCTGCTCGGCCACTACGCGTTCGAAGCGGTGCGCCCGGCGCTGGAAGCGCTCGGCATGCTGGACAAGGTGAACGCAGGCATCGCCACGCTGCAGGCGAAGATGGCGCAGTCGCCGTGGGCGGTGTTCGGCTTCCTCGTGCTCGGCGGCTTCATGCCGATCCCGATGAAGGTGTTCACCTGGGCGTCGGGCATCGTCGGCGTACCGTGGCTGCCTTACCTCGCCAGCATGGCGGTCGGGCGCGGCAAGCGCGTGTTCCTCGTCGCGCTGGCGATCCGCCTCGGCGGCGAACGCGCCGAACGCGCGCTGCACAAATACATCGAACCGATCGGCTGGGCGGTGGTGGCGCTGGTGCTGGCGCTGGTCGGTTGGTTGCTGTTGCGCGGGCATGCGGCATGATGGCGCGCATGCGACCCGCAGCCGTCATTGCCGTTTCCGCGATCCTGTCGCTGCTGGTCGCGTCCTGCGCCAGCACGCGCGTGGTGCGCGGCCCGTCGTCGTCCCGCACGACGCGCAGTTCGCCGCCGCCGGTGCGGGTGTCCTCGCCGCGCTATGGCGCCACCGCCGTCGTGCAGCGCGGCGACACGATCTACCACATCGCCACCGTCAACGGCATCACCGCGCTCGACCTCGCGCTGTGGAACGGCATCCCGCCGCCGTACACCATCTATCCCGGGCAGCGCCTGCGCCTGTATCCGGGCGCCGCGCCTGTCGCGCGCAGCACGGCGCCGACGCGCACCGTGCCTTCGACGCCCTCGACGCCAACGCCGCCGCCGGTCGCGTCGACTCCGGCGAACGCGCCGTTCGCATGGCGCTGGCCGACCGAGGGTGCGCTGGTCAATACCTATGCCTCCGGCGACCCGACCCGGCAGGGCGTCGACATCGCCGGCAGCGCGGGCCAGCCGGTGCGCGCGGCCGCCGACGGCGTGGTGGTGTATTCGGGTTCCGGCCTGGTCGGTTATGGCGAACTGATCATCGTCAAGCACAACGACCAGTGGCTGTCGGCCTACGGCCACAACCGCGCGCGACTGGTGAACGAAGGCCAGCTGGTGAAGGCCGGGCAGCAGATCGCGGAAATGGGCCACAGCGGCGCCGCGCGCGACATGCTGCATTTCGAGATCCGCTACAACGGCAAGCCGGTCGATCCGCAGGCGTATTTGCCGAAGCGGTGATCGCGGATTCGCGGATGTTTTTTCCTCTCCCCTTGTGGGAGAGGATGCCCGCAGGGCAGGAGAGGGGATGCGAGCGATGTCGCGGAATCTCCCTCTCCCGGCGCTACGCGCCACCCTCTCCCATGAAGGGAGAGGGAATAGCTAAGCGATCACGAATCCAGCAACCACGCGCCGGCCTTCGCTCGCCAGCACGTTGAAGGTGCGCGCGGCGGCGGCATTGGTCATGGCCTCGAGGCCGATGCCGCGTTGCAGGCAGGCCGCCATCACCTCGGCGGGCGGGAAGGCCTGCGTTTCGCCGCTGCCGAGCAGGACGATTTCCGGCGCCAGCGCGAGCAGCGGATCGAGGTCCGCCGGGCGCATCGCCGTGATGTCCGTCACCGGCCAGGATTCGACCAGCGCGTCGGGCGCGACGATGAAGCTCGCCTCGAGGCTGCGTTCGTTGACCAGCGCGTGGCGGCCGTCGGCGCCGCGCAGGGTGTAGGCGTAGTCCGGGCGTTCGAGGGTGAGTTGCATGGCGTCGATGTCATCCTGGGGCGGAGCCGAAGGACCTGTTTTTCACCTTCGCCGACCGATGACAGCAGGTCCTTCGCTGCGCTCAGGAAGACAGTCGGATTCAGGCGCGCGGAAGGACGATGTGGCGCTTGTCCTTCGAAGGGCGATACAGGATCGCGGTATGGCCGATGCGCTGGACCAGCGCCGAACCGGTGCGGCCGGCGAGTTCGCCGATCATCGCCTCGCGCGCCTCGCGGTCGTCGCCGCCGATCTTCACCTTGATCAGCTCGTGGTGTTCGAGCGCGCCGTCGACCTCGCTGACCAGCGCGTCGGTCAGGCCCTTGCCGCCCACCTGCAGCATCGCCTTGAGCCCATGCGCCTGGCCGCGCAGGAAGCGGGTCTGGGCCGAGGTCAGCATGGTCGTCATGCGGCGGAAAAGGTTCCGGAAGGGGCCGCAGGTTATCATGCGGGCCTGATGGCCACCCGCAGCAAATCCAGCCAGCGCTGGCTGCAGGAACACTTCTCCGATCCCTACGTGAAGAAGGCGCAGGCGGAAGGCCTGCGTTCGCGCGCCGCGTACAAGCTGGAGGAACTGGTCGAACGCGACCGGTTGCTCAAGCCGGGCATGGTCGTGGTCGACCTGGGCGCCGCGCCCGGCGGCTG
Source organism: Thermomonas sp. (assembly GCA_044226035.1). Lineage (GTDB taxonomy): Bacteria > Pseudomonadota > Gammaproteobacteria > Xanthomonadales > Xanthomonadaceae > Pseudoluteimonas. The sequence continues at coordinate 50,128 of JBGAHT010000012.1, forward strand.
GTCGCAATGGGTGCGGCAGTCGCTGGGCGACAGCGGGCGGGTGATCGCGCTGGACATCCTGGAGATGCCGTCGCTGGCAGGGGTCGAGTTCCTTCATGGCGATTTCAGGGAAGATGCGGTCCTATCCCGGCTGGAAGCCACGCTGGGCGGGCAGGCGGTCGACCTTGTCCTTTCCGACATGGCCCCCAATAAAAGCGGCATGGAAGCGGTCGACCAGCCGCGGGCGATGCACCTGGCCGAGCTCGCGATGGAGTTCGCGGACGGCCACCTGAAGCCCGGCGGCGCGTTCCTGATCAAGCTGTTCCAGGGAACGGGCTTCGACGATTACCTGCGGGAGCTGCGCCGGCGTTACGCCAGGGTGGCGATCCGCAAGCCTGCGGCCTCGCGCAAGCGTTCGCCCGAGGTGTACGCGCTGGCGCATGGCAAGTTGACGGCGAGGAAGTGAAATGACGCGAGAACCGGAGACCACCCGATGAACGACATGTTCAAGAACCTGCTGCTCTGGTTGGTGGTGGCGGCCGTGCTGCTGGTGGTGTTCCAGAGCTTCTCGCCCAAGCTCGACGGCAACGCCGGGCCCATGGCCTACGACCGGTTCGTGCAGCTGGTGCACGAGGACAACGTCGCCAAGGTGACCATCGGCGCCGACCACACCACCATCAACGGCGAGCGCAAGGACGGGACCAAGTTCACCACGTTCGCGCCCGAGGACAAGGACCTGGTCAACGACCTGATCAAGTACAAGGTCGCGATCGAGCAGACGCCCCCGCGCACGTCCCCGACGTTCCTGGAGATCGTGTTCACGATCCTGCCCTACGCGCTGATGATCGGGTTCTTCGTCTTCATCATGCGCCAGATGCAGCAGGCCGGTGGCAAGGGCGCGATGTCCTTCGGCCGTTCGCGCGCCAAGCTGCTCAACGAGGACCAGACCAAGGTCACCTTCGCCGACGTCGCCGGTTGCGACGAGGCCAAGGAGGAAGTGTCCGAGCTGGTCGAATTCCTGCGCGACCCGTCCAAGTTCCAGAAGCTCGGCGGCAAGATTCCGCGCGGCGTGCTGATGGTCGGCCCGCCGGGCACCGGCAAGACGCTGCTGGCCAAGGCCATCGCCGGCGAGGCCAAGGTGCCGTTCTTCTCGATTTCCGGCTCCGACTTCGTCGAGATGTTCGTCGGCGTCGGCGCCTCGCGCGTGCGCGACATGTTCGAGCAGGCGAAGAAGCACGCGCCGTGCATCATCTTCATCGACGAGATCGACGCGGTCGGCCGCCATCGCGGCGCCGGCCTCGGCGGCGGCCACGACGAGCGCGAGCAGACGCTCAACCAGCTGCTGGTGGAAATGGACGGCTTCGAGGGCGGCGAGGGCGTGATCGTGATCGCCGCGACCAACCGCCCCGACGTGCTCGATCCCGCGCTGCTGCGCCCGGGCCGCTTCGATCGCCAGGTCGTGGTCGGCCTGCCGGACGTGAAGGGTCGCGAGCAGATCCTGAAGGTGCACATGCGCAAGGTGCCGCTGGCCAACGACGTCGACCCGATGACGATCGCGCGCGGCACGCCGGGCTTTTCCGGCGCCGACCTCGCCAACCTCGTGAACGAGGCCGCGCTGTTCGCCGCGCGCGAGAACGCGAAGGACGTGCGCATGGAGCACTTCGACAAGGCGCGCGACAAGATCATGATGGGCGCCGAGCGCCGCTCGATGGCGATGAGCGAGGAAGAGAAGCGCAACACCGCCTACCACGAGGCGGGGCACGCCATCGTCGGTCGCCTCGTCCCTGACCACGATCCGGTGTACAAGGTCACGATCATTCCCAGGGGAAGGGCCTTGGGCGTGACCATGTACCTGCCCGAGGGCGACCGCTACAGCTACAACAAGGAAAACCTCGAGAGCCGCCTGTGCTCGCTGTACGGCGGGCGCGTCGCCGAGGAACTGATCTTCGGCGCGGACAAGGTCACCACCGGCGCGTCCAACGACATCGAGCGCGCGACCAAGATGGCGCGCAACATGGTGACCAAGTGGGGCCTGTCCGAACTCGGCCCGATCACCTACGGCGAGGAGGAGGACGAGGTCTTCCTCGGCCGTTCCGTGACCCAGCACAAGAACGTCTCCGACGAGACCGCGCGCAAGATCGACGAAGTCGTGCGCGGCATCCTCGACCGCGCCTATTCGCGCACCACGCACCTGCTCACCGAGAACCTCGACAAGCTGCACGTGATGGCGAAGGCGCTGCTCGAGTACGAGACCATCGACGCGCCGCAGATCGACGCGATCATGGAAGGCCGCGACGTGCCGCCGCCGATGGGCTGGAACAAGCCCGGCAACGGCAAGACCGACGGCGACGCGGCCCCGCCGCTGCCGCCGATCGGCGGGCCGGCGACGCAGACCTGATCGCGCGATCGGGCGGCGGTGCAAGAAAAAAGGCCGGGGAATCCCGGCCTTTTTCGTGCCTGTCGCCTGCGTGTCGTCAGCGTTTCGGCTTCGGCTTCCTCGCCGCCGGTGCGCCTTGCTTCAGCAGGCGCAGTTCCCAGCCGCCGCCGGGCGCGAGGTTGAACGGGTTCGCCATCCCGGCGATCAGGCCGCTGCCGTCGTCGAGCGGGTAGAGGACGCGGATGCCGTAGTTGTAGCGGTCGCCGAGGCCGTTGGAATCCTCGTTCACCGCCGGCGAGTCGGACGAATCGAAGCGCCACAGGTCCGCGCCGTATTGCGCGGTGCCGCCCTGCAGCACCGCCGCATCGTAGGTGCCGATGTAGAGGTGGCCGTTGAACACCGCCATCTGCCAGGTGTACTCGTTGCTGGAATTGCCGAAGCCGGACGGGCCGTACAGCGGCGTCCAGCCGGTCGGCTTCATCTCGAACGTCTTCGGGGCGACGCCTGCCGGCAACTGGCTTTCGCCGTACAGCAGCTGGATCTCGCGCGTGCGCGGGTTCTCGAGGTTGCGTCCGCGCCAGACCGAGGTGGAGCGGTACACGCCCTGGGCCAGCGCCTGCAGTTCCTGCACATTCGCCGGCATGCCGTAGCAGTAGGGCTTGGTGCAGGTTTCGTGGATGCTCAGCGCCTTGCTGTTCTGCAGGTGGATGGTGCCCCAGTACAGCCAGCCGTCGAAGTACTGCACCGCGCCGCCGGAATAACCGAAGCGCGACACGACCGGATCCGGATCGTATTGCGACGGGGTCCAGATCAGCCTCCAGCCGGTGGCCTCGTTCGTGGTCAGGCCGCCGGCCGGGATCACCGGGCTGATCCAGACGCCGACGCCGGCGCCGCTGCCGCCGGCCGGGGAACGGATCGGCACCGTCGTCGCGGCAAGCCGGTCCTGTCCCTTGCCGTCGACGTACAGGGTGACGTTGGCGACATCGGCGGTCACGCGCCCGACTTCGGAAAAGCGCCCGCAGAAATTGCCGGAGGGAAGTTCCGGCGCGCCGTCCCAACGCAGCACGCCGCCTTGCGTGTCCGAACCCACGCCGACGTAGAGCACGCCGTCGACCAGCTTCCAGCCGCGGATGTAGTTGTAGTTGCTGAGGGCGCAGGCGCCGAGGAACTGGCCCGTGTCGGCCTGGAACGCGAAGAAGTTCACGCTGGCCCCGGACAGGCCGGGGCCCGCCAGGAAGGCGATGTTGTTGATCGACCCGGCGCCGCGGAACCCAAGCGTGTTCTTCATCAGCGAATTGTTCGGGGTGCGGTTCACCAGTTCCCCGGTGGCGAGGTCCCAGGAATAGATCTTGGGAATGCGCCAGTCGCCGAGCGAGGCCGGGATCGTCGGATACGTCCGCGCGTTCTTGCTCTGGCCGAATTCGCAGGTGAACAGGGTGTTCGCCATCGGCTCGCCGCCGGCGATGCCGTCGAGGATGCAGGCGGCGTTGGCCAGCGTCCCGAACCACAGCTTGCCGCCCTGTTCGGTCAGGCCCCAGATGTAGGACTGGTTGGCCTTGGGCTGGCCCTGGCTGCAGGTGCCGTCCGGGTTGATCGGCGGGTAGTCGACGCCGATGCCGTTGAAACATTCGTCCGGCGCGACCTGCGCCAGCAACTGGTCGCTGGTGAGGATCGGTTGCGAGGGCGGCACCCAGACCGGCGCGGTCGCCGCGTGCGCGCCGCCGAAGCCAAGGGCGACGGCCAACGCGGCCGCCGACGCCAGGCGCCGGACAGGCGCGTAAGCATGACTCGAGGAAATGGACATCCGGAATCTCCGAAACGTTGCCGCAGGCTTCCCCGGTCGGGGCGAGCCCTGGGCGACTCCCTGTTCCGCCATGCGCAAGCTGCTGCACATGGCCCCTGTGAACTCCGGAATGACCGCGCCAAGGCAGCCGAACCGTGTGGCACATCCTTGCACAACGCAAGCCGTGGGTGTTTCCGGCCATCGGACTGTCCGGATTCCGCGCCCGCGTTGCGGGAGGACAACCCCGCGTGGCCGCACTAGCGCGTGGCCTGGGGCGGCGCGTACGCATCCAGCGCCAGGACATGGCGCATCGCCTCGATCGCATCCCGTTGCGTCCACGCGCGCGCCGGGTCCTGGCCGGTCGCGGCGAAGTACTGCCGCATGAACCGCCGGCCGAGTTCCGGCTGGATGCCCGGCCGCAGCGCGTGGTCGCCGGAAATGCCCAGCGCCGGTCCCAGCGTTTCCAG
>JBGAHT010000013.1:0-53859 GCA_044226035.1 Thermomonas sp.
GCAGCTCGCCGTTGACCACGCCCACGCCGCCCGCACGGCAGGCGGCGATGGCCAGGTCCGGGAGGCAAAGGCCGGCCGGGGTGAAGGCAAAGACGGTGAATTCGGCCATGGGGACGGCGACTCCTGTCGCGGTTGGCGTGTCGGTGCGGGGGGGCTTGTTCATGGCATCGGCACGTTGAAGAGCAGAAGACGCTGGGTGTTGTTGTCGATGTACTGCTGCATGACGACTATCGGCCACGTCGCGGTGGGCGCCGTTTCCATGCGCGCGTACACGTAGCTCACGCCGCTCGTCGGCGCCGGGTGCTCCAGCGTGTACGGCATCGTGAAGGTGTTGCCGCCGTTGGTGCTGCGATAGAACATGAGCCGGCTCGAACCGCTATTGGCCGTTACCACGACATCGCCCGCCACGATCGAGGTCTGGATGTAGGCGGCGTTGATGTTGCCGGTGAGCCACTTCGAGCTCCACGTCCCCGTCGCCGCGTCGTAGCGGGAGTAGCCGACGCGATTGCCGTCGGTCAAGGACATGTGGATGTTGAACTGCGCGTCGGCGGCGATGCTGAAGTGGCTGGAATAAGGATCGTTGTCGCCGGAGCTGCTCGTGAACACCACCTGCCCGGTCCACGGCTGGTCCAGGGGTGCGCCGTTTTCGCGCGAGGCCCAGAGGATCTGGTTGTGGACCGCGTACACCATGCCCATGCCGGTCGCCGTCGCCACCGGCTTGGCGCTGCGCTCGATCGACAGACTGTCGATATCGCCGAAGGTGAGGCCGGTGTCCACCCAGCCTCCTTGGCGCGAGGTGTTGCGCACCATCTTGATCGAGTAGTCGCCGGTGGCGAGGTCCTCGGCGACGAACGCGAGCCAGATCGTGCCGGTGGCGTCGACCGCCATCGCCGGGTTGAGCGCGTCGTAGTCCGGCGAGGAAAACGCGGTTTCGCTCCACAACGTCTTCCACGCCGGCGTCGCGGTCGGCTTGCGCTGCAGCGCCGTGAACACGACCTGGCCAGTGGTGTTCGTGTACGTCAGGTAGAGGATGTTCCCGTCCAGGTACCCGTCGGAGAATGCGTTGCGGTCGCTGCCGGGCAGGCGCGGCCCGGGGAACCAGGACAAACCCCGGTCGGGACTGGAGTAGAGCTGGAGGCTGCCCTGGCTGGCCTGCAACCCTCGATTGATCACCAGGTAGGTTTCGCCGTTGGCGGCTTCCCACATGTGGTCCTGGTGGCGCAGGGAGATCATCACCTCGGAATTGCCCTGCAGCGGGGTCGGCATGCTGTCGATGCGCGCCGGGCCGGCCGTCGCGTTGCCGGCGAAGCCCAAGGCGAAGCCCGCGACCATGAGCGCGCGCAGGATCCGACCCATCCACTTCCCCGACATCCGCTTCATAACCACCCCCAAAAAGCACCGGTGACCGAAGACCAACCCCGGGATCCCCCAACTCCGACCGGCGATGGCGCCGGACCCGGTGTCGTGATCCCTAGCGAAAAGCGTGCCGCGGCGGACCTGCCGCCCGAAATGCGAACTCCGTATGCTGCAGTACAACGAAAATTGTGGTTTTCGCAGGCCACACCGCCCGCGAGGGTCGGTGGCTTCCTGGGAGAACGTTTTGGTGCCGCATCCGCCCCCTGGCGACGCGACGGGCGATCGGGCGGCTCCGGTTTTGCCGCCGCCCCACCCGCGCTGGTGGCCTCCATCCTTGGAGCCACGCGCCGATCTTCTCATGTTTTTTTTGCGACGCACAACACATAAGCGCTTGAAAACGCTTGACAGCTTGCCGTCCGGGCACCGTTTCACGCCAAGATCCGCATTCATGGCCCGGTCCGGTCCGGGGCACTCCGGACCCGAACGGCGCATCCTGTCGAAAGCCTCCGGCATTCCTATTCGATCCATGGGAATGGCCCCGTGCCACGACGTGGCCCCTCCCCGGACAGGACTCCCGCGCTGATGCTGGTCGCCTTCAACAAGCCCTATGGCGTGCTCTGCCAGTTCACCGACCGCAGCGTGCCGCCGCGGCCCACGCTGGCTGAATACGGCTTGCCGCCGGGGGTGTACCCCGCCGGTCACAGGACTCCCGCGCTGATGCTGGTCGCCTTCAACAAGCCCTATGGCGTGCTCTGCCAGTTCACCGACCGCAGCGTGCCGCCGCGGCCCACGCTGGCTGAATACGGCTTGCCGCCGGGGGTGTACCCCGCCGGTCGCCTGGATTTCGACAGCGAGGGCCTGCTGCTGCTCACCGACGACGGCGGGCTCGCGCACCGCCTGACCGACCCGCGCCACAAGCGGCCGAAGACGTACTGGGTGCAGGTGGAAGGCGATCCGGACGAGGCCCGCCTGGAGGCGTTGCGGCGCGGGGTCGAACTCGGCGACGGCCCCACCCTGCCGGCGCGGGCGACCCGGATCGAGGCGCCGGCGCTGTGGCCGCGCGACCCGCCGGTGCGCTTCCGCAAGACCGTGCCCGACGCCTGGCTGGAGCTGGTCCTGCGCGAGGGTCGCAACCGCCAGGTGCGGCGCATGACCGCCGCGGTCGGGTTGCCGACCCTGCGGCTGGTGCGGGTGGGCATGGGCGACGTCGCCCTCGACGCGCTCGCGCCGGGCGAATGGCGGCAGGTCCCGCCTCGCTGAACCGTTCATCGCAACCCCGGACCCGACGGCTTCGCGCCCCGCCCGCTCTGCTAAGGTTTCCCCGGCCAAGGGATGGCCGTTCGGGGAACCTCTGGCGTATGGCGAATCCGACTCCGGTTGCCGGTCGCGTGCTCGTGGTCGACGACCAGCCCGCGAACCTGCGTACCTTGACCGTGCTGCTATCGCGCGTCGGATACGAAGTCGCGACCGTGGCCAACGGTGACGACGCGCTGGCCCAGGCCGAGGCGCGCACGCCCGACCTGATCCTGCTGGACATGATGATGCCGGGGCGGGACGGCTTCGCCGTGCTCGCCGAGATCCGCCAGCGGCCGGCGCTGCAGGACGTGCCGGTGGTGTTCCTCACCGCCGCCCAGGACCGCGAACTGCTGCTGCGCGCCTTCGACGGCGGCGCGGTGGATTACGTGACCAAGCCGTTCATCCCGGAGGAACTGCTGGCGCGGGTGCATGCGCACATCGGGCTCAAGCTCGCCCGCGACCGGCTCGAACGCGTCGCCCGCGAACGCCAGGAACTGGTGAACCTGGTCGCGCACGACCTCAAGAACCCGCTCACCGGCGTGCTGTTCGCCAGCGAAATCCTGCTCCAGGACGGCTGCCGGCCCGAACGCGTGCCGCGCTACCTCGAGATGATCCACGGCAGCGCGCAGGACGCGCTCGGCTACATCCGCCGCTACCTGGAGACGCAGGCCGGCCGGCACGCGCAGGCGGATGCGGCGGCCTCGCTGGGCGAGGCCTTCGCGTGGCTGGTGGAACGCTACGAACTGCAGTTCGAAAGCCGCGGCATGCGCCTCGAATCGTCCGCGCCCGGCGACGACGCGAAGGTGGCGATCGATCCGCTGGTGCTGCGCCAGGTCGGCGAGAACCTGCTGGGCAACGCGATGAAGTACGCGCCCGGCAGCGTCGTGGAGCTTTCCGCGCGGCGCGGCGCGGCCGGCTACTGGCGGGTCGTGGTCGAGGATCGCGGACCCGGCATCGCCGCCGGGCGGCAGCGCGATCTGTTCAAGCCGTTCGTGCGCCTGATGGACGAGGACCCGGCCGGGGGCCTGTCCAGCGGACTGGGGCTGTCGCTGGCGCGGCAGATCCTCGCCGACCACGGCGGCGCCTTGTGGTACGAGGACCGCGAGGGCGGCGGTGCGCGCTTCGTGATCGAATTGCCCGCCGCGCCCTGATCGCGCCGCTCAGGGCGCGCTGGCGGACGTGTTCGCGCGGGTGCGCCCGCGCGGTTTCCCGGCGCTGCCGTTCGCGCGCTTCGCCGCAACCCGCCGCGACTGGCCTTCGATGGCGCCGTCCTCGGCCTGTTGCGCGCGCCGTCGCGCCGCGTACCAGAGCAGGCCCGCGCCGGCGACGGCCGCGACCGCAATGACCGGATTGCGGCGCACGAACCTGGTCGCGACCTTGGCGCCGCTGCGCACCACGCCGATGGCGGCGCCGGTTTCGACCCATTTCAGCGCGCGATCCGGAACCCGCGACTTGATCTCCTCGCCCACCTGCGTGGCGAGTTCCAGCGCCCGGTCGGGCAGGCGTTCGATCACGCTCATGGCTGACTCCTTGTTGGCGAAACGTCGCCGACAGTGTCGAAGCCGATGCGTTGCGTCCGCGTGAGAATCCGCGCAATCGCGGCTGAACGCACGCAGGCGGATTTCCCGTAGGAGCGCCGATTTCGGCGCGACTTTTCCGAGCAACGCGCCAGTCGCGACTTCCGTCGCTCCCACAAAAACAGATGCTCACGTCCCGCGCGGTTTCGCCCGAAGCATGGAATGCGCAGGGCCGGAGTCGCGTCGCGAGGCAGGACGCCGAGCCCAGCGACTGAAACATCCGTGGCGGCCGCGATCAGCTCAAGTCCCGCGCGGTTTCGCCCGATGCGTCGCCACCGCGTTCCACGGATCGTCCGGCCACGGGTGTTTCGGATACCGCCCCTTCATTTCCTTCTTCACTTCCGGATAGGTGCGTTCCCAGAAACCGCGCAGGTCCTGCGTGACCTGCAGCGGCCGGCCGGCCGGCGACAGCAGGTGCAGGGTGAGCGGCACGCGACCCTCGGCGATGCGCGGCGTCTGCGCGAGGCCGAACAGTTCCTGCAGCTTCACCGCCAGCACCGGCGATGCGGGTTCGCCGTGGTCGTCGAGCGCGTAGCCGATGTCGCGCTGCATGCCCGAAGGCACCGCGATGCGCGTGGGCGCGAGCCGGTCGATGCGTTGGCGCAGGTTCCAGTCGACGCCGGATTCCAGCGCTTCGGACAATGCGTCCGCCGACAAGGCATCCAGCCGGGTCTTGCCGGCGAACGCGGGCCTCAGCCACGCATCGAGCGATGCGAGCAAGGCTTCGTCGGACAGGTCGGGAAGGCCGAGTTCCGGCATCCATGCGCGCAGGCAGCGCGCGCGCACGCGCCATTGCGACAACGCCTCGCTCCACGGCAACGCGCCAAGCCCGAGTTCGCGCACCGCGTCGACCAGCGCCTGCTGGGCCCGCTGCGGATCGACGCGCCCCGCGGGTTTCGACGCGAGCACGATGCCGTCGAAGCGTTCGACGCGCTCGCCGACCAGCGCGCGCTTGTCCGCATCCCAGCGCACCTCGTCGCCTTCGCGGAAATGCGCGGCGAATTCCCCGCGCAGCATCGCCTCGTCCACCGGCGCGCCGCGCAGCAGCAAGGCATCCTTCGCTTCGAAGCGCAGTTCGCCGGCGACGATCCACGGCTCGCCGTGCAGGGCCGAATCGTCGAACAGGCGCAGCATGCGGCCGTTGGCGAGCTGGTAGCGCTTCGGGTCGCGCGGATGCTGCCTGGCGATGCGATCCGGGAACGCGTGCGCGAGCAGGTCGCCGAGTTCGTGCGCAGGCGCATTGGCCGGCGGCGCGGCATCGCAGCGCAGGCGACGCCGCCACTGCTTCGCGGCCGCGTCGACCGCGGCCAACGCGGAACGGTTCGCGTCGTTCGCAACGCGTCCGGCGCGGAACGCGGCCAACGCGTTCCAGCGTTCGGCGATGGCGTCGCTGCGGCTGCGCAGCGGATCGCGCGCCTCGACCAGCGCGGCGAGATCGCAGGCCAGCGCGACGCGGCGCGGATCGTTCGTCGCCAGCAGCATCGCGGCCAGGCGCGGATGCGTGCCCAGCGCGAGCATCTTCCTGCCGCGCGTGGTGATGTTGGCGGTTCCCTCTCCGCTTGCGGGAGAGGGGGCGCTCAATCCACCCAGCCGCACCAGCAGGTCGCGTCCGGCGGCGAACGCGCCCGCTGGCGGCGGATCGACGAAGCGCAACGCGGCACTGCCCCAGGCCGCGAGCTCCAGCGCCAGCGGCGCGAGGTCCACTTGCGCGATTTCGGGGCGCCGTTGCGGTTCCAGCCGTTGCGATTGCGGCCACAGCCGGTACGCCCAGCCATCGGCGACGCGGCCGGCGCGGCCCGCGCGCTGGTCGGCGGAGGCCTGCGAAATGGCGGCGACCTCGAGTCGCGAGAAACCGCTGTTCGGGTCGAAACGCGGTTCGCGCGCGAGCCCGCTGTCGATTACCACGCGCACGCCGGGCAAGGTGACGCTGGATTCGGCGACGTTGGTGGCCAGCACCACGCGACGACGGCCATCGCCCGCCGGTTGCAGCACGCGCGACTGTTGTTCGACCGGCAATTCACCGTGCAGGGCGAGGACTTCGATTTCCCCCTCTCCCGGCCTTCGGCCACCCTCTCCCGCGGAGGAGAGAGGGAAAAGCGTGGAAACACGCGCGATCTCGCGCTGCCCCGGCAGGAACACCAGCACGTCGCCCGGATGCGCGGCCAGCGCATGTTCGATCGCGCGCCGCGCCTGGTGTTCGAGCGCTTCGTCCTTGCGCGCCGGGAGATGCGCGACCTCGACCGGAAAACCGCGGCCCGCGCTCGACACCCGCGGCGCATCGAGGAATTGGGCGAGACGCTCGCCATCGAGCGTCGCCGACATGGCGACGATGCGCAGGTCCGGACGCAGCGAGGCCTGCACGTCCAGCGCGAGCGCGAGCCCGAGGTCGCCGGCGAGATGGCGTTCGTGGAATTCGTCGAACAGCAGCGCGCCGACGCCTTCGAGCATCGGGTCGTCCTGCAACATGCGGGTGAGGATGCCTTCGGTGACGACCTCGATCCGCGTGTTCGCGCCGACCTTGTTCTCGAAGCGGATGCGGTAGCCGACCGTGTCGCCGACCGCCTCGCCCAACTGCTTCGCCATGAAGCCGGCGGCGGCGCGCGCGGCCACGCGCCGCGGTTCCAGCATCACGATCCTGCGGCCGTCGAGCCATCCGGCATCGAGCAGCGCCAGCGGCACCTGGGTGGTCTTGCCCGCGCCCGGCGGCGCCTCCAGCACCAGGCGCGGGTGCGCGGCGAGCGATTCGACGATGCGTGGCAGCAGTTCGGTGATCGGGAATCGCATTCGGCCATTGTAGGAGCGCGCCGAAATCGACGCTCCTACAATAGGCCGATGCAACTCATCGACATCGGCGCCAACCTCACCCACGACAGCTTCGACCACGACCGCGACGCGGTGCTGCGGCGCGCGCGCGACGCGGGCGTGGCCAGGATGATCGTCACCGGCGCCTCGCGCGAGCATTCGCCCAAGGCGCTGGCGCTGGCGCTGGCCCACCCGGGCGTGCTGTTCGCCACCGCCGGCGTGCATCCGCACCACGCGAGCGAGTACACCGACGAATGCGATGCGGAACTACGCGCGCTGCTCGCGCACGAGGAAGTCGTCGCGGTCGGCGAATGCGGGCTGGACTACTTCCGCGACTTTTCGCCGCGCCCGGCGCAACGCAAGGCGTTCGAGCGCCAGTTGCAGATCGCCGCCGACAACGGCAAGCCGCTGTTCCTCCACCAGCGCGAAGCGCATGCCGATTTCCTCGCGATCATGCGCGACTTCGACGGCAGGCTCGGCCCGGCCGTGGTGCACTGCTTCACCGGCAGCCGCGAGGAACTGTTCGATTGCCTGGACCGGGATTGGCATGTCGGCATCACCGGATGGTTGTGCGACGAACGCCGCGGCCTGCACCTGCGCGAGCTGGTGAAGCACATCCCCGCGGACCGGCTGATGATCGAGACCGATGCGCCTTATCTCTTGCCGCGCACGGTGAAGCCGCAACCCTCGCACCGCCGCAACGAGCCCATGTACCTGGCGCACATCGTCGAGGAGCTGGCGCGCGACCGTGGGGAGGAGGCCGAAGCGACCGCGGCGGCGACCTCCGCCACCGCGGCCGCGTTCTTCCGTCTTCCCTGACGTCCCGCTCAGCGCTTGCCGTCCCCGCGCGTCTTGCTGCGGGTGCTGACGAAAATGTCGCCCGGATCGTTGCTGTCGACCTTGCGCCCGAAATACAGGCGCTTGCCGTCGCCAGACAACGTCGCTCGGGTTTCCGAACCCGGCGTGTTGATGGCGGGGTTGTCGATCAGCTGCGGCGGCGACCATGGCGACGCGGTGTCCGGGCGCGTGGACGTGTAGATGTCCTGGCCGGTACCGCCGCGGCTGGAGCTGAACACGATTTCGAGCCCGTCGCGGCGCACGTTCGGCATGCGGTCGTCGGCGGTCGTGCTCAGTTCGACGACCTTCTCGCCGGGCCCGAAACTGCCGTCCTCGCGTTGCCGGCTCATGTAGATGTCCTGGCCCTGGCTGTCGGCATAGCCGTCGCTGGAGAAGTACAGGAACGTGCCTTCGTCGGTCCTCAGCACCGACGGGCTGTATTCCCAGCCCTTGGTGTTCGGGCCGTCCGGATAACTGTCGAGGTGCACCGGCGTCGCCCAGCCGTGCGCCGGGTTTTCGCGGGTGAGGAACAAGTCGGCGGCCGGGGGACTGCCGGGGGGCGGCACCGGCATGGGTGCGCATTCGGTGCAGTCCTCGGAGTTCTGCTGCGAGCTGACGAACAGCAGCCACTTGCCCGGCAACGGGGTGGGGCAGTATTCGGCCGCGGACGTATTCACCACGTCGCCGAGGTTGCTGGCCGGATCCCACTGCTGCAGCGCGGAGTTCCACTGCGCGCGCCAGATGTCGAGGCTGCCCTGCCCTCCGTCCCGAGTGGACATGAAGTACAGGTATTTGCCGTCCGGCGATTCGATCGGGCAGCCTTCTGCGGCGGCGGTGTTGACGCCCGGCGCGGGCACTGGATCGCCCCATGCGCCGTAATGCGCCGCGGCGGCGCCGAAGGACACCACGGCGGCGAGGGCGAGGGTCAGTTGTTTATGCCTGCGGTTCATGCACATCTCCTTAATGTCTGGCGAGCCGGGAGGACCGGTGCCGACAGCGTCTGAAACCCGCCGCCGCAGGTCTTGAGGCCGCGGCTGGGAGGGGCTTGGAAAGCTTGGGGAATGCTTGGGGCCGGCGCCCGGTGCGGTTTTCGTTGGCTATGGATGCGCTGCCTGCCGCAGGACGCCATGCCCCCGACCCGTGCCCCGCTGGCTTTCCACGACATCGCGATCGATTTCGCGGGCCGGCGCCTGCTGCGCGGCGGCATCGAGCAGCCGCTGGAGCCCAAGGCCTTCGCGGTGCTGGCCCTGCTCGCCGGATCCCCGGGCAGCGTCTTCACCCGCGACGAGATCCTCGATGCGGTCTGGGGCCACCGCCACGTCACCCCCGGCGTGCTCAACCGGGTGATGACCCTGCTGCGGCATGCGCTCGGCGAGGACGCGCACGCGCCGCTTTGCCTGCATACCGTGCACGGCGTGGGGTATCGCTTCGACCTGCCCGGAACCGGAACCGCCACGTCGCCGGCGATGCCGACTCCGGACCAGGAATCGGAATCCGTCGCCGCGCGACCGCCGATGCGTCGCGCCAGCGACCGACGGCGCGACCTCCCGAGGATCGCACTGTGGCTGCTGCCGTTGCTGGCGGCCCTGGCCTTCTCCGGCTGGAAGCTGTGGACGCGCACACCGGACGCGCACGAAACGGCGAAGGCCGCGACCCCCGCGTCGCCCGCGACGGCGAGCCACAGCATCGCGGTATTGCCGTTCGTCAACGCCAGTCGCGACGCGGACCAGCAGTTCTTCTCCGACGGGCTATCCGACAACCTGATCGACGCGCTCTCGCGGTTCGAGGGACTGAAGGTGATCGGACGCATGTCCTCGTTCCGCTTCCGCGACGGCAAGGAAGGCGACAAGGCCATCGGCGACAGGCTGGGCGTCGCCTACCTCGTCGCTGGCAGCGTGCAGCGCGCTGACGACATGGTGCGCATCAACGCTTCGCTGACGCGGGTCGCGGACGGCAGCACCTTGTGGGCGGAACACTACGACCGGCCGTTCAAGGACCTGTTCGCGCTGCAGGACGAACTGGCCCAGGCCATCGCCACCGCGCTGCACGCGAAGCTGCTCTCGGCCGAGGATGGCGCGCGCCAGGGCGAGCGCCCGCCCAGCGGGAACATCGCCGCCTACGATGCCTATCTGCGCGGCATGCAGGCCTTCTATCGCGACGACACGCCCGGGATCATCGAATACCAACAACTGGCGACCCGACTGGATCCGGGCTATGCGTCGGCGTGGGCGCAACTGGGGATCGCATGGACCTTCCTCGGCGAAACCGAAGGCTGGGGCACCCCGCTCGCGAACCGGGACTACGCAAGGGCGCGCATCGCGATCGACACCGCGCTGCGGCTTTCCCCCGACCTGGGCGTGGCGCACGGCGCGCTGGGCAACCTGCTGTTCACCGATGGCATCGACTGGAATGGCGCGCTGGCGGAACTGCGCCGCGCCACCTTGCTGGACCCGAACAACGGCCAGAGCCAGGGCGGCCTGAGCCGGGTGCTCGCGGCCACCGGCAAGCTGCGGGAGGCGATCGAGCACCGCGACCGCTATCTTTCGATCGAACCCCTGTTCGCGGCGAACTACTACCACCATGCGCAATTGATGCTCGCCGCCGGGCGGCTGGACCAGGCCGAACAGGACCTGCGCATCGTCTCGGAACTCGAGCCGGCACCCCATCCCACGCGCAAGCTCGCGTGGATCGCGATCGTGCGCGGCGATGCGCATGCCGCGCTGGAAGTCGCCAAGGCCCAACCCGCGGCCTCGCGCGGAATCGACATTGCGCTGGCCGCGCAGATCGGGCCGGACCGCGCATTCGCGGACGCCGCGGTGGCGCGGATGCTGGCGGACAAGGCCGTGTCCGGCGCCAATCCCTATCTGGTCGCGCAGGTCTTCGCGCTGCGTGGCGACGCCGGCAGGACCGTGGAATGGCTGGAACGCGCCTGGGCCATCCGCGACACCAGCCTCCACCTGTTGCTGTACGACCCGCTGATCCTGCGCTTGCGCAAGGATCCGGGGCTGGCGGCCTTCTGCGCGGAGGTCGGCCTGCCGCCGCCGGACGCGAGCGAGGCGCTGGGCATGGACCAGATCCGCGCGCAGCGGGCGGCGAAGCGCTGAATCGCCTCAGCTGCGCAACCCCACCCCGCGCTTCAGCAGCCACAGCCCGAGCGCGACCAGCGCGACGACGAAGGCGAGCATCAGCGCATAGGCGATCCACAGCGGCACGTCGCTGACGCCGAGCAGGCCGTAGCGGAACGCGTTCACCATGTAGAAGATCGGGTTGAGGTGGGTCGCGGCCTCGGCCGGGCCCGGCAGCAGCTTGACCGAATAGAACACGCCGCCGAGGTAGGTGAGCGGGGTGAGGATGAACGTCGGGACGATGGCGATGTCGTCGAACTTCTTCGCGAACACCGCGTTGACGAAGCCGGCGAGCGAGAAGATGGTCGCGCCCAGCAGCACCGAGGACAGCATCACCAGCGGATGCGGCACGCGCACCCTGGTGAAGAACATCGCGATGCACAGCACGATTGCGCCGACCATGATCCCGCGCAGCACCGCGCCGGCGACGTAACCGGTGAGGATCACCCAGTTCGGCATGGGGCTGACCAGCAGCTCTTCCACGTGGCGGCCGAACTTGGCGCCGAAGAACGAGCTGGAGATGTTGCCGTAGCTGTTCTGGATCACGCTCATCATCACCAGCCCGGGGACGATGAAGTCCATGTAGCGGATCCCGTCCATGGTGCCCACGCGCGAGCCGATCAGGCCGCCGAAGATCAGGAAGTACAGGGTCATGGTGATCGCCGGCGGCATCAGGGTCTGGCCCCAGATGCGCAGGATCCGCATCACCTCGCGGCGGACGATGGTGCCGAGCGCGACCAGGTTGCGGCTCGCGTCGGTGGCTTCGCTTTCGACGCGCGCGTTCATGCCGCGGCCTCCCTGCTGGTCAGGCGCACGAACAGTTCCTCGAGGCGGTTGGTCTTGGTCCGCATCGAGCGCACGCGGATGCCGGCGCCCTCGAACGCGGCGAACACGCGGTTGAGGTCCATCGCGCGCGGCATGTCGAGGTCGAGCGTGTGGTCGTCCGCGGCCACCAGCGTGGCGCCCTCGATCGCCGGCAAGCGCGCGGGCAGCGCGCCGTCGATGTCGAACAGGAAGCCTTCCACGTCGAGCTTGGCCAGCAGCGACTTCATCGGCCCGCGCTCGACGATGCGGCCGTGGTCGATGATCGCGAGGTTGCGGCACAGGTTTTCCGCTTCCTCCAGGTAATGCGTGGTGAGGATGATGGTGGTGCCGGCGGCGTTGATCTCGCGCAGCGTGCGCCACATCCCGCGGCGGATCTCGATGTCGACGCCGGCGGTGGGCTCGTCGAGGATCAGCAAACGCGGCCGGGTCATCATCGCCCGCGCGATCATCAGCCGCCGCTTCATGCCGCCGGACAGGGTGCGGCTCATCTTGTCCGCCTTGTCCCACAACTGCGCGTCCTTCAGCACCTGCTCGGCGCGGGCCAGCGCCTGCGCGCGCGGGACGCCGTAGAAGCCCGCGTAGTTGACGCAGATGTCCAGCGGCTTCTCGAACATGTTGAAGTTGATTTCCTGCGGCACCAGGCCGAGCAGGCGCATCGCCGCGTCGCGGTCGGCGTCGATGTCGGTGCCGAACACCGAAACCTCGCCCGAGGTCTTGTTGACCAGCGAGGACACGATCCCGATCAGGGTGGACTTGCCGGCGCCGTTGGGCCCGAGCAGGGCGTAGAAGTCGCCCGGATCGACGTCGAGGGAAACGCCCTTCAGCGCCTCCACCCCGTTGTCGTAGGTCTTGCGCAGGTCGCGCACGCGCAGCGCGGGCGCGGGGAGCAGGTCGCTCGATGGTGGGCTCATCGTGGCTCCGCTGCGGCGGCGGCCGCAGGCATCGGGTCGGGGGGAAATCGGGGAACGGTTAGTATAGGCGGCCGCATGCGGGCGCTCGTGCCGCGCAGCGTTGCAACTCCCGGGCGAAACCGCGTGGCATCGTGCCTGCCTTGAACAAATATTTCCCGCTGAAACTGACCGCGCGGCGGATGCTCGCGCCGAGCGTCGCGCACCTGTCGTTCCGGCGCGACGACGGCCTGCCGCTGGACTACCTGCCCGGCCAGTTCATCCAGGTCCATTTCCACTACGCCGACGGCAGCCCCGCGCGGCGCAGCTATTCGCTGGCGACCCTCCACGACCACGCGATGGGCCCGGGCGAAGCGGTCGAGATCGCGGTCAGCTACGTCCCCGGCGGGGCCGCGACCGCGCTGTTCGAAGGCCTGCCCGAGGGCGGCGCGATCGACGCCAGCGGCCCGTACGGCCGTTTCTGCCTGCTGCCGGCCGACGCCAACCGCCGCTACCTGCTGATCGGCACCGGCACCGGCATCACCCCGTACCGGGCGATGCTGCCGCAGCTCGAAACCCTGATGCGCGAGCGCGGGGTGGACGTCGTGCTGCTGCAGGGCGCGCGCAATCCGGGCGAGCTGCTGTACGGCGACGAGTTCCGCGCCTTCGCCGACGCGCACCCGAACTTCCGCTACGTGCCCTGCCTGTCGCGCGAGTTGCCCGATGCCGGTTCCGCGCTGGCGCATGCCGACGTGCGCCACGGCTACGTGCAGAACGCGCTGGCCGAATTCGCGCCGGACGCGGACGGCGACATCGCCTACCTGTGCGGCAACCCGAACATGGTCGACGCCTGCTTCGAGGCGTTGAAGGCCGCCGGCCTGCCGGTGCCGCATATCCGCCGCGAGAAGTACGTCAGCAACAAGTGACGGCAGGACGCCGTCATCCCGTGCAGGCCATGGACGGCCGTCGACACGGGATCCAGCGCCTGCCCTTTTCCGCGCTGTCAAGGACGCTTGACAAACGGCCGCGGATGCCGATATCGTTCGTGTCAAGCTTCCTTGACAGACGGATCGACCATGCAAACGCAACAGCCGAAACAGGCGCGAGCCAGCGGCATCGCCTTCCTCACCGCCGGCCTGGCGTTCTCCGCCGCCGCCCTGGTCGGCAGGCAGTTCGCCTTCGCCGGCGTGGCCCTCCCCTTCATCGTGCTGGGCTTCGCGTTCCTGGCCAAGTCGCGCAAGCCGGATTGAACCGTGCCCAGGACCGCGCGCAACTTCCTCATCGCCGCGATCGCGCTGTTCGCCTGCGCCGCGGGCCTGCCGCGCGTGCTGCCCGTGCCGGACGCGCTGGTCGGCATGCTCTACGGCATGGGCGCCGGCTGCCTGTTCGGCGTCGTCTTCGCCTGGCTGACGCCCGCGGCTTGCGATTCGGCCACGCCTAGCCTGCGCCGGCGCTACCTGCGCGAATTCCTGCCGTCGATGGCCGCCTACGTGCTGCTGGTGCTGCTGTCGGTGTGGCTGCTCAAGCGCGTCGACACGGCATGGCTGCGCGCGCTGGTGGCGTTGCTGCCGCTGCCGCCGATCGCGTTCGCGCTGCGCGCGATCGTGCGCTACATCCGCGATGCGGACGAACTGCAGCGGCGGATCGAACTGGAGGCGGTCGCGTTCTCCAGCGCCTTCGTGTCCTTCGCCTACCTCACCGGCGGCTTCCTGCAGGCGGCGGGCGTGATCGAGGTGGGCGCCGCGAACGCCATGCTGTGGGTGTTCCCGCTGACCTGCCTCGCCTACGGCGTGGTCAAGATCGTGGTTTCGCGCCGTTTCGGCTGATGCAGAGCCGGGTGCGCGAATTGCGGGAACGCCGCGGCTGGTCGCAGGGCGAGCTGGCCGAGCAGCTCGAGGTCTCGCGCCAGACCGTGAACGCGATCGAGACCGGCAAGTACGACCCGAGCCTGCCGCTGGCGTTCCGCATCGCCAAGCTGTTCGGGCAACCGATCGAACGCATCTTCCAACCTTGAACCTACGCAACGGGAGTCACCGGATGTCACCGCGCAACCTCTTCCGCATCGGCGTGGCCGTGGCCGCGCTGGGCTGGTTCGGATGGTCCTGGTACCGCGCGCACCACCCCGGCGACGCGCCCGCCAAGCCGTCCGCGACCCGCGCCGCCGACGCGCCGCCGGCGAAGCCGCGCATGTACGGCCGCATCGCGTTCCATCCCTGCACGCTCGCACCGCAGTACGGCGCGATGAGCGTGGAAGCGCAATGCGGCACGCTGTCGGTGCCCGAGGACCGGGCGAAACCCGATGGCCGCAAGCTCGCGCTGGCGATCGCCTGGGTCCCGGCCGGCGACAACGGCGACGTCGCGCCGGACCCGGTGTTCATGCTCGCCGGCGGCCCCGGCCAGTCCGCGCGCGACAGCTACCCGCAGGTCGCGGCGGCGTTCGCCGAGGTGCTCAAGCACCGCAACGTGGTGCTGGTCGACCAGCGCGGCACCGGCGGCTCCAACCTGCTGTCCTGCGGCGACGACGGCGACGACCAGGACGGCGCCTCGCCCGCGGCGGCGACCGCGTTCGCCACGCGCTGCGTCGAGGCGCTTTCGAAGAAGGCCGACCTGCGCTTCTACACCACCACCGATGCGGTCGCCGACCTGGAGGACGTGCGCCAAGCGCTGGGCGCGCCGCAACTGGACCTGGTCGGCATCAGCTACGGCACGCGCGTGGCCCAGCAGTACGCGATGCGCCACCCGGCGACGACGCGCAGCATCGTGCTCGATTCCACTGTTCCGAACACGCTGGGGTTGGGCAACATCTTCGCCCGCAACCTCGACGACGCGCTCGCGCTGCAGTTCGCGCAATGCACACGATCGCCGGCGTGCAAGGCGCGCGTCGGCGATCCGCGCGCGGAACTGTCGAAGCTGATGGCGACGCTGCGCGCGAACCCGCCGCGGGTGCGCTACCGCGACGCCGGCAGCGGCGAATGGCGCGAGGACACGCTCACGCTCGACCGCATCGCCGGGATGGTGCGGATGTACGCCTACATGCCGGTGGTCGCGACCCTGCTGCCGGTGCTGATCCACGACGCCAACCAGGGCCACTACGAGAACCTCGCCGCGCTCAGCCGGATGATGAGCGGCGAGATGCAGGACGCGATGGCGATGGGCATGCAGATGTCGGTGGTCTGCAGCGAGGACGCCGCGAGCATGGTCGCGCGCAAGGAAGACGCCGATACCCTGCTCGGCAACGGCATGACCGAAGCGATGGCGGCGATGTGCGCGGTGTGGCCCAAGGGCGAGGTACCCGCGGATTTCCACAAGCCGCTCGCGAGCGAGGTGCCGGCGCTGGTGCTGGAGGGCGAGTTCGACCCGGTCACCCCGCCACGCTACGGCGAGGACGTGGTGAAGTCGCTGAAGAACGGCCGGCTGCTGGTGCTGCGCGGCCAGGGCCACAACGTGATCGGCGCCGGCTGCATGCCCAGGCTGTTCGCGCGGTTCCTGCAGGACGCGAACGCGAAGGCGCTCGACGCCAAGTGCCTCGACACCCTCGCCTACGCGCAACCCTTCACTTCCTTCAACGGGTGGCAGCCATGATCGTCGCCGAACACCTGCGCAAGACCTTCCCCGGCAAGGGCAAGGACAAGCAGCCCGTCGTCGCCGTGGACGAGGTCTCGTTCGAGGCGCGCGACGGCGAGATCACCGGCCTGCTCGGCCCCAACGGCGCCGGCAAGACCACGACCCTGCGCATGCTCTACACGCTGATGCGGCCGGAAGCCGGGCGCGTGCTGGTCGACGGCCGCGACGTCGCCGCCGACCCGATCGCCGCGCGCCGCGCGCTGGGCGTGCTGCCGGACGCGCGCGGCGTGTACAAGCGCCTGACCGCGCGCGAGAACATCGCCTACTTCGGCGAACTGCACGGCATGTCGGCGCAGGCGATCGCCGAGCGCACGCGCGTCCTCGCCGAGGCGCTGCAGATGGAGGATTTCCTCGATCGCCAGACCGAGGGCTTCAGCCAGGGCCAGCGCACCAAGACCGCGATCGCGCGCGCGCTGGTGCACGACCCGCGCAACGTGATCCTGGACGAGCCCACCAACGGCCTCGACGTGATGACCACGCGCGGGCTGCGCGCGTTCCTCAAGCAACTGCGCGCGGAGGGCCGCTGCGTGATCTTCTCCAGCCACATCATGCAGGAGGTCGCGGCGCTGTGCGACCGCATCGTGGTCGTCGCGCACGGCCGCGTGGTCGCGCAGGGCACGCCTGAGGAACTGCGCGCGCACGCCGGCGAGGACAACCTCGAGGACGCGTTCGTGAAACTGATCGGCAGCGAAGAGGGGCTGCACGCATGAAGACGATGACGGCGGTTCTGATGAAGGAGTTGCGCGAGTTTGTCCGAGATCGCCGCACCTTGATGATGGCTCTGCTGTTCGGACCGTTGGTGACGCCGCTGCTGATGATTGGTCTGATCACGCTGGGCGAACATCGCGCCAAGACCGAAGGGGAAAAGCCGCTGAATATCGCCATCGTCGGCGCCGAGCGCGCGCCGAACCTGGTCGCGTGGCTGGCCGGACAGGGCATCGCGCGCAAGCAGGTCGCCGACCCGGACGCCGCGATCCGCGGCCAGGACGAGGATGTCTACCTGCGCATCGACGACAAGTACGCCAACGATTGGAGTGTCGGCAAGCCGGCGGTTGTCGAGATCGTGTACGACAGCACGCGGCAAGCCGCGGAAATACCAAGCAAGCGACTGGAGACTGCGCTCTCAGTCTATGGTCAACAAGTCGGCGCGTTGCGCCTGCTCGCGCGCGGTATCAACCCGAGCGTGGCGACGCCACTTGCGGTTTCGCACAAGGATCTTTCAACCCCGGCCGCTCGCCGCAGTATGGTGTTGGCAATGCTGCCTTATCTTTTCATCCTCAGTGCATTCATCGGTGGTGCGTATCTGGTCATCGACATCACCGCTGGTGAGCGCGAACGCCAATCGCTTGAACCCCTGCTGGCGACGCCGACCTCACGCTCGTCCATCGTCAGCGGCAAAATCCTGGCAGCCTGCACGGTCGGACTCGCCAGCTTGTTGCTGACGTTGCTGGCGCTGAAGCTCGGCGCGCAGTTCGCGCCAGGAATCGCACGCACGCTCGATGTGAGTTTCGCGACCATCGGCACGATTCTGCTTGTGTTGCTGCCGATGCTATTCATCGGCACCACATTGCTGACCTACATCGCCGCCGGCGCCAAATCGGTGAAGGAGGCGCAGAGCTACATGTCGTTGCTGATGATGCTGCCGATCATTCCGACCGTCATGTTGATGGTGAATCCGATCCGCACCCAGCTCTGGCAATTTTATCCACAATCAGTTCCTGATCTGTGGTTCCTGACTTGGATTGACGTTTAATCCCACATTCTCGGTGCGCAAATCCGCACCTGTGGGATGAGAACACTGGATGAAGTGGGTGCGGTTTCTGGCTCGACCCGTCTACTTCTCCCAGGTATGCCGAAATCGTGGTTGGCTGAGCGGCACGCGATCTTCGCCAGCAATGGGCTCGAAAAAAGCCCGGCAATGCCGGGCTTTTCCATCCGCTACGTCGCGTTCAGTTGCCGGGGTTGAAGCCGATGGTGCGGCGGCTGGTCACCGGCGAGCTGACCGGCTGGAACTTCCAGCGCTTGACCGCGCTGAGCGCCTCGCGGTCGAACCGCGGCGGATCCGCGCGCACCACCCGCGCCGAGGTCACCGAACCATCGGTGCCGACGGTGAATTCCACCTGGACCTCGCCGGAGGTGCCTCGCGATAGGCTTCGCGCGGATAGCGCGGCGACGGCGTGCTGATCGGACGCAGTTCGTTCGAGGTCGCCGCGGCCTGGGCAGGCGGATTCTGCGCCGCCGCCCGCTGGGCCGCCGCGCGGTCCGCCGCGGCCTTGTCGGCCGCCGCCTTGTCCGCCGCCGCCTTGTCGGCCGCCGCCTTGTCCGCCGCGGCCTTGGCGTCGGCGGCCTGCTGCTCGGCGAGTTGCTGCGCGGCGAGCTGTTGCGCCTTCTGCTGGTCGGCGAGCCGCTGTTTCTCGAGGTCGGCCTGCTTCTTCGCGTCTTCCTCGGTCCTGGCCGTGGCGTCGGCGGTGCGCTGCGCGAGGCTGGCCTGCGCGTCGGCGATGCTCTGCTTCAGGCGCGGCAACGCCGGCGCCTTGGGATCGGTCTTCTCCATCAGCGCGTACAGGCGTTGCGCTTCGGCAAAGTCGTCGCGGTTGATGCTCTGCTCGGTCGCGATCAGGGTGTAGGGCATCAGGTCGGTCAGCGCGCTCGAGACCGCCGGATCGTTCGGCGACTTGTCGCGCAGCGCGAGGTAGTACTCCATCGCGTTGTTGCCGGCCGGCGCGTACAGGCGCTGTTCGCGCAACGCGGCGCTGGCGGCTTCGCGCAACTGCTCGGCGCCCATCGCCGCGACCTGTGCCGAGACCGCCACCGGTGGTGGCGCCGCCGTCGCCGCCTGCTGCCCGGCGGCCGGCGTGGCCTGCTCGGCGGTGTTGTCCTTCTTGCACGCGGCCAGCGCGCACACCAACATCATCCCGGCGACGAACCGCATTCCCGGCCGCCGCGGATCCCGTTTCGACTTCGACATCACGTACCGCTCCCCCGTTGCGTCCTACGGACGCCTCCACCCATTAGGACGCGTCAGCGCGCGGGATTTGTCAACTGCCCGGGCCCGGATCGGAGCGGTTTTTGCCTCATTTCCCGATGCAGAAGGTCGCGAAAATGTGACCGAGTAGCGCATCCGGCAGCACCCGGCCGGTGATCTCGCCGAGCGCATCGTGGGCGCGGCGCAGGCTCCATCACGCGGCCAGTTCGGGGCGCGCCGCGGCGAGGCCGTCGACCGCCTCGTCGAGCAGCGCCGCGGGCGCTGCAACGCATCGACGTGCCGCGCGCGCGCCCTGAACACGCTTCCCCGCCGACCCCGGCCAGGGCGCGCAAGCGTGCGTGCAGCGCGTCGAATCCGGCGCCCGTGCGCGCGGAAACCAGGATCGCGCCCTCGGCCGTCGCGCTTGCGCGGGCAGCAAGTCGCTTTTGTTGTGCAGCATACGATCTCGGGCACGCCGGCAAGCGCGGCTTCGACGCTGGCGCGGCCGCGCTGCGGATCGCGCGTCGAGCACGACCAGCGCCGCATCGGCGCGCGCGAGTTCGGCGCGCGCGCGGCGCATGCCCTCGCGTTCGATCGCATCGCCTTCCTCGCGCAAGCCGGCGGTATCGACCAGGGTCAGCTCGACCCCGTCGACGCGGATGGTTTCCTGCAGCAGGTCGCGGGTGGTGCCGGGCAGGTCGGCGACGATGGCGCGATCGCTGCCGGCAAGCGCGTTCAACAGCGAACTTTTCCCGGCGTTCGGCGGGCCGACGATCACCGCGTGCAGGCCGTCGCGCAGCCGGCGCCCCTGCTCGGCCGCGGCGAGCAAGGCGTCCAGTTGCGCGCGCGCAGCGTCGAGCCGGCGCCGCAATGCCGCTTCGCCGTCGGCATCGAGTTCCTCGTCGGCGAAGTCGATGGACGCTTCGAGCTGCACGCGCAAGGCCAGCAGCACGCGCGCCAGCGCATCGACGCGTTGCGAGAACTCGCCTTCCAGCGAACGCCGCCGCGCGCGCCGCGTGCACGTCGCCCGCGGCGATCAGGTCGGCGACGGCTTCGGCCTACTGGGCCGAGGTCGAGGCGGCCGTTTTCCCAGGCACGCTGGCTGAATCGCCGGCGCGCGCGCGTCGCGCGCCGAGCGCGCAGCAGGTTTCGAGCAATTCGTGCAACAGCACCGGGCTGCCGTGCGCCTGCAGTTCGACCACGTCCTCGCCGGTGTAGCTGGCGGGCGCGGCGAACAGCAACGCGATGCCGTCGTCGAGGATCGCGCCGTCGCGGTCGCGGAAGCGCGCGTGGCGCGCGTGGCGCGGTTCGAGCGCGCGGCCGCAGATGCGTTCGCCGATCGGCTTCGCCCGCGGCCCCGACAGCCGCACGATGCCGATGCCGCCGCGGCCGGCGGCGCTGGCGATCGCGGCGATGGTGTCGCGGTCTTGCATGCGCGATGGATGCCCGGTGCCGCGCGGCGAAGGACGCCTTACGCGACCTTCGCCTTCGGTTCGCCGTACTTGCGCAGCATGTACCACTGCTGCAACAGGCCCAGGCCGCCGTTCGCGACCTGGTACAGCACCAGGCCCGCGGGCAGGAACATCAGCACGACGCCGAAGATGAGCGGCATCATCTTCATCATCTTCTGCTGGGTCGGGTCCATGCCCGGCGCCGGCGGCATCAGGTGCTGGGTCATGAACATGATCCCGGCGTTGAGCACCGGCAGGATGAAGTACGGATCGCGCGCGGTCAGGTCGTGGATCCAGCCGATCCACGGCGCCTGGCGCAATTCCACCGATTCCGACAGCACCCAGTACAGGGTCATGAAGATCAGGATCTGCGGGATGATCGGCAGGCAGCCGCCCATCGGGTTGATCTTTTCCTTCTTGTACAGCTCCAGCATCGCCTGCTGGAACTTCTGCTTGTCGTCGCCGTAGCGTTCCTTCAGCTGCTGCAGGCGCGGCTGGAACCGGCGCATCTGCGCGGCCGACTTGTATTGCGCGTTCGACAGCGGGAACAGCGCGATCTTGAGCAGCACCACCAGGCCGATGATCGCCCAGCCCCAGTTGCCGAACAGCGCGTGCAGGCGCGAGAGGATCCAGAACAGGCCCTGCCCCAGCATCGCGAACAACGAGAAGCGGCTGTAGTCGACCGCGCGATCGAGCCCGGGCACGTCCTGCGCCTTGATCTGCGACACCAGCTTGGGCCCGACCCACAACCGTGCGTCGCTGGCCCCCGATTGCCCCGGCGCGAGCGAGAACTGCGGGCCGCTCGCGGAAATGCTGTCCTGCGCGCCCTGCTGCGCGAGCGCGTACAGCGCGGGCTGGTCCTTCTGCGGAATCCATGCGACGAAGAAATGGTGCTGCAGGATCGCCAGCCAGCCGCCGCTGATGGTCTTGTCGAGGCTGCCGTCCTTCATGTACTTGTCGTCGAAACGGCGGCGTTCGTAGCCGTCGGTCGGACTGAACCAGGTCGCGCCGTGGAAGCTGTACGACTCGGGGTTGACCATGCTGCTCTTGAGCTGCTGCGGCACCCGCGCCAGCTGGCGCGTCACGTAGCCCTGCCACGCGCTCGCGCCGTCGTTGCGCACGCGGTCGCGCACCGCGACCACGTAGCTGCCGCGGGTCAGCACGAATTCGCGCCGCACCACCACGCCTTCGGGCGTGCGCGCCTCGAACGGCACCACCAGCTGCTGCTGCCCGGGCGCGAGCGCGACGCTGCGCGCGTCCCTGACCGGCGCGAACGCGAGCGGCCGCGCGTTCGCGCCACTGCCCGCCACCCACAGGCTGCGCGCGACATAGAAGTGCGCGGGATCGGTATCGAGCAGGCGCACCGGTTCGCTGCCGGCGGCTTCGCTGCGCGGGTATTGCAGCAGGTCGGCGACCTGCACGCCGTCGCCGGCGAGCTGCAGGCGCAGCACGTCGGTGCGGACCTCGACCGAGGGCATCGCCTGCGCGACCGGCGCCTGCGCGGACTGCGCGGGCGCGGCGCCCGCGGCGGCCGGGATCGCGCCGTTCGGCGACGGGATGCTCGCGGGAATGGCCGCATCGGCCTGCGTGGCGGCGGCGTTCGCGATGGCCGGCGCCTTGGGCGCGTGCTCCGCGCTCCACGCCATCCACAGCAAGGTGGCCACGGCGAGCCAGGCGAAGAACAGGAGGTTGCGGATCTGGTTCATCGGGCAGGCGTACTCAGCCGGAGCGCGTGTCCGGCATGGATGGGAAGTGGGTGGGGCGGGCGTGCAAGCCGCGCGCATTTGTGCCGGCGTGGACATCCGCAGGCAAAGCGCCGGCGCGTTGCAGCAGTTGCGAAAACGCTTCGCAGCGCGGCGTTGTCGAGCGCGGCCGCCGGCGGCCGCGCGACCACGACGTAGTCCGCGGGCACCAGCTGCGAAGACAGGCGGCGGAAGGCGTCGCGCAGGACGCGCTTGATCCGGTTGCGGCCGACCGCGTTCGGGTCGACCTTGCGCGAGACCGCCACGCCCAGTCGCGGGCGCGGTGCGGCGAGCGCATGCAGGGCGAGCGCGGGCGCGGCGACGCGGCGGCCGGCGTCGAACACCCGCACGAAATCCCCGCGCTGGCGCAAGCGGGCGGATTTCGGGAATGTCTGGGCGATGGGCGCGGCCGTGGTCACGGTCGCTGCGGCGACCCCGCGAAGGGGTCGCGTCCGCTCACGCGGTCAGGCGCTTGCGGCCCTTGGCGCGGCGGCGCGCCAGCACCTTGCGGCCGTCGGCGGTCTTCATCCGCGCACGGAAGCCGTGGTCGCGCTTGCGCTTGAGGTTGCTGGGCTGGTAGGTGCGCTTGGTGGCCATGGCGGCGAGGTAAAAGCGGCGGAAAAGATTCGGAAGCATAGCGGCCGCGGCCGCCCGGGTCAATTCCGCCCCGCGGGCGCCTTGGGTTCCCGGCGTCCCCGGCCGCGGCCGTTGGCGCGCTACCGGCGCGGTGTTAGGCTGCAGGCCACCCCTGTTATCCACAGCGCGCGGCCCGTCCGCGCGGCTGCCTTGTCGACGAGATTCACGGATGGACGCCTGGCCCCGCTGTCTGGAACGCCTGCAAGCCGAGTTTCCGGCCGAGGATGTCCACACCTGGCTGAAACCCCTGCAGGCGGACCTGCGCGAGGACGGCCTGGTGCTGTACGCGCCCAACGCCTTCGTCATGGAAGAGGTGCGCGGCCGCTACCTCGAA
This sequence comes from Thermomonas sp., assembly GCA_044226035.1. Lineage (GTDB taxonomy): Bacteria > Pseudomonadota > Gammaproteobacteria > Xanthomonadales > Xanthomonadaceae > Pseudoluteimonas. The sequence goes on from JBGAHT010000013.1 coordinate 23,458, forward strand.
CGCATCCGCGAACTGCTCGCCCACTACGCCGGCAACGCGACGGTCAACCTCGAGATCGGCGCCAGCCGCAAGCCGGTGGCGGTGGCGCCTTCGGTCGCGGCCACCCCCGCCGCGGGCGAACCCTTCCACGGCAACCTCGACCCGCATTTCACCTTCGACACCTTCGTCGAGGGCCGCAGCAACCAGTTCGGGCGCGCGGCCGCGTGGCAGGCCGCGCAGAAGCCCGGCGACCGCGCCCACAACCCGCTGCTGCTCTACGGCGGCACCGGCCTGGGCAAGACCCACCTGATGTTCGCCGCCGGCAACGAGATGCGCCGGCAGAACCCGGCGGTGCGGGTGATGTACCTGCGCAGCGAGCAGTTCATGAACGCCTTCACCAAGGCGCTCTACGACAAGTCCAGCGGCGGCATGGAGGCGTTCAAGCGCCAGTTCCAGGGCATCGACGCGCTGCTGATCGACGACATCCAGTTCTTCGCCGGCAAGGACCGCACCCAGGAGGAGTTCTTCCACACCTTCAACGCGCTGTTCGACGGCCGCCAGCAGATCATCCTGACCTGCGACCGCTACCCGCGCGAGGTGGAAGGCCTGGAACCGCGGCTGAAATCGCGCCTCGGCTGGGGCTTGTCGGTCGCGATCGACCCGCCGGATTTCGAAACCCGCGCGCAGATCGTGCTGGCCAAGGCGCGCGAGCGCGGCGCGGCGATCCCCGACGACGTCGCGTTCCTGATCGCCAAGAAGATGCGCTCGAACGTGCGCGAGCTCGAAGGCGCGATCAACAAGCTCACCGCCGACGCGCGCTTCACCGGCCGCGCGATCACCCTGGAATTCGCCCAGGAAACGCTGCGCGACCTGTTGCGCGCGCAGCAGCAGGCGATCGGCATTCCCAACATCCAGAAAGTGGTGGCCGACTACTACGGGCTGCAGATCAAGGACCTGTTGTCCAAGCGCCGCACGCGTTCGCTGGCGCGCCCGCGCCAGGTCGCGATGGCGCTGGCCAAGGAACTGACCGAACACAGCCTGCCGGAAATCGGCGACGCCTTCGCCGGCCGCGACCACACCACCGTGCTGCATGCCTGCCGGCAGGTCCGCAACCTGATCCAGACCGATGGCAAGCTGCGCGAGGACTGGGATAAGCTCATTCGCAAACTCAGTGAATAAGCCGGTGGACAACTGGCGAATGTCGCGTGGACCACGAACGCCGGGTCCCGGGGAACGCAAACGATCCACAGCTTGTCCCCGCATCGCCCGCCGGTTTTACGGGCGAAGCTGGAGCGGTAATATTATTAAAATTCAAATAGTTACATCCGTTTTCCAAGCCGACGCGCGCCCCTAGCACCACCGCTTTTGATCTGAATATCCGTCCTTCAAACAACAACCGGGTAGCCACCAGATGCGTTTCAGCCTGCAGCGCGAAACTTTCCTGAAGCCCTTGGCCCAGGTCGTCAACGTGGTCGAGCGCCGGCAGACCCTGCCGGTCCTGGCCAACCTGCTGGTGCAGGTGAAGGACGGGCAGTTGTCCCTCACCGGCAGCGACCTGGAAGTGGAAATGGTGGCGCGGGTCGCGGTGGAGGATGCGAAGGACGGGGAAGTCACCATTCCGGCGCGCAAGCTGTTCGACTACATCCGCGCCCTGCCCGACGGCAGCAAGATCACGGTGTCGCAGTCGGGCGAGAAGATTCAGGTCCAGGCCGGCCGCAGCCGCTGCAATCTCACCAGCCTGCCGGCCAACGATTTCCCGTCGGTGGACGAGGTCGAGGCCACCGAGCGCGTCACCGTGCCCGAGGCCGCGCTGAAGGAGCTGATCGAACGCACCGCGTTCGCGATGGCGCAGCAGGACGTGCGCTATTACCTGAACGGCCTGCTGTTCGACCTGCGCGAAGCCAGCCTGCGCTGCGTGGCGACCGACGGCCATCGCCTGGCCCTGTGCGAAGCCCCGCTCGGGTCCGGCGGCGGCACCAAGCGCCAGATCATCGTGCCGCGCAAGGGCGTGACCGAATTGCAGCGCCTGCTCGAAGGCGGCGACCGCGACGTCGAACTGGAGCTCGGCCGCGGCCACATCCGGGTCAAGCGCGACGATGTCACCTTCACCAGCAAGCTCATCGACGGCCGCTTCCCCGACTACGAGGCGGTGATCCCGATCGGCGCCGACCGCGAGATCCGCGTCGACCGCGAGGCGTTGCGTGCCGCGCTGCAACGCGCCGCGATCCTCTCCAACGAGAAATACCGGGGCGTCCGGGTCGAGGCCTCGCCCAACCTGCTGCGCATCAGCGCGCACAACCCCGAACAGGAAGAAGCCCAGGAAGAGGTCGAGGCCGATACCCGGGTCGAGGGCCTGGCCATCGGCTTCAACGTCAATTACCTGCTCGAAGCCCTCACCGCCCTGCGCGACGAACATGTCGTGCTGCAGCTGCGCGACGCCAACTCCTCGGCGCTGGTCCGGGAAGCGGCCAGCGAACGCTGCCGCCATGTGGTGATGCCGCTGCGCCTGTGAAGACGGCCGTCGCCCGGCCACGCATGTTCCACGTGGAACGCGGCCGGAGGCGACCGCGGACTGCCCCATGCGCCTGACCCGCCTGCATGTCCGCGACCTGCGCTGCCTGGCCGATGTCGAAATCGAACTCCATCCACGCCTGAACATCGTTTCGGGCCGGAACGGCGCCGGCAAGAGCAGCCTGCTCGAAGCCATCCACTTGCTCGCCTACGGCCGCAGTTTCCGCGGGCGCGTCCGCGACGGCCTGATCCGGACCGGCGCGCCGGCGATCGAGGTCTTCGTCGAATGGGACGAACAGGCCCGGCCGGCCCGTCGCGCCGGCCTGCGCCATGCCGGCGGCCAATGGGAAGCCCGGCTGGACGGGGAACCGGTGGACCTGCTCGGAACCCTCTGCGCCGCGCTCGCGGTATTGACCTTCGAACCTGGCAGCCATGCTCTGGTCGATGGTCCCGGCGAAGCCCGGCGGCGCTTCCTGGATTGGGGGTTGTTCCACGTGGAACCCGGCTTCCTCCCGCAGTGGCGACGGCATGCGCGCGCGCTGAAACAGCGCAACGCCCTGTTGAGGCAGGGGGCCCAGGCCGATCAGCTGCAGGCGTGGGAAGCGGAACTGGCGGAGGCCGGCGAACAGCTCACCACCGCGCGCCGGCGTTATGTCGCGGAACTGGAAGACGACCTCGCGGCCATGTCGTCGCGCCTGTCGCCGGACCTGGGGCCGCTCGCCCTGGAATTCTCCAGCGGGTGGCGGGACCAGGAGCTGTCGCTCGCCGACGCCCTGTTGCTGGCGCGCGAGCGCGACCGGTCGGTCGGGTTCACCACGGTCGGCGCGCATCGCGCCAACTGGCGGCTGCGGTCCTCGCTCTGGCCGGCGGGCGAGGCGCCCTCGCGCGGACAGGCCAAGTTGTGCGCGCTGGCCTGCCTGCTGGCCCAGGGCCGGCATTTCCAGCGCGCGCGCGGCGAGGCGCCGATCTTCCTGTTGGACGATTTCGCGGCCGAACTCGACCAGAGGCACCAGCGCCGCCTGCTGGAGGCGCTGCACCAGGACCAATGGCAGGTCTTGATGACCGGAACCGAACCGCCGGCGCAACTGGCGACTGCGGAATTCGCCGGCTTCCACGTGGAACGCGGCTGCGTCCGGACCGGTCGGGAAGTGGTATACTCGGCGTCCCAAACCCAATAAATAATGTGTCGTCCGGCCAAGCGTCGGGCGCGACGCCGATTATGTCCGAACAGCCTCCGCACGACGCCCCGGGTTCCGGCCAACCCAACAACTACGATTCCAGCAAGATCACCGTGTTGCGCGGCCTCGAGGCCGTCCGCAAGCGGCCGGGCATGTACATCGGCGACGTGCACGACGGCACCGGCCTGCACCACATGGTGTTCGAGGTCGTCGACAACTCGGTCGACGAAGCGCTGGCCGGCCACGCCGACGACATCCTGGTCACCATCCACGAGGATGGTTCGGTCTCGGTGTCCGACAACGGGCGCGGCATCCCGGTCGACATCCACAAGGAAGAGGGCGTTTCCGCGGCCGAGGTGATCCTCACCGTGCTGCATGCCGGCGGCAAGTTCGACGACAACAGCTACAAGGTCTCCGGCGGCCTGCACGGCGTCGGCGTCAGCGTGGTGAACGCGCTGTCCTCGAAGCTCACGCTCGACATCTGGCGCGACGGCGGCCACTACGAGCAGGAATACGCGCTGGGCGAACCGGTGTATCCGTTGAAGCGCGTGTCCGATTCGGGCAAGCGCGGCACGCTGCTGCGGTTCTGGCCGGCGGCGGAAATCTTCACCGACACCGAATTCCACTACGACATCCTCGCGCGCCGCCTGCGCGAACTCTCGTTCCTCAATTCCGGCGTGAAGATCACGCTGGTCGACGAACGCGGGGAAGGGCGCCGCGACGTGTTCCAGTACGAGGGCGGCATCCGCTCCTTCGTCGAACACCTGGCGCAGCTGAAGACGCCGCTGCACCCGAACGTGATTTCGGTCAGCGGCGAGCAGAACGGGATCACGGTCGATGTCGCCCTGCAGTGGACCGACAGCTACCAGGAAACGATGTTCTGCTTCACCAACAACATCCCGCAGAAGGACGGCGGCACCCACCTGCAGGGCTTCCGCGCCGCGCTGACGCGCACGCTGACCAACTACATCGAACAGAACGGCATCGCGAAACAAGCCAAGGTCTCGCTCTCGGGCGACGACATGCGCGAGGGCATGATCGCGGTGCTGTCGGTGAAGGTGCCCGACCCGAGCTTCTCCTCGCAGACCAAGGAGAAGCTGGTCAGCTCCGACGTGCGCCCGGTGGTGGAATCCACCTTCGGCGCCAAGCTCGAGGAATTCCTGCAGGAACACCCGCACGAGGCGCGCGCGATCGCCGGCAAGATCGTCGACGCGGCGCGCGCGCGCGAAGCCGCGCGCAAGGCCCGCGACCTCACCCGGCGCAAGGGCGCGCTCGACATCGCCGGCCTGCCGGGCAAGCTCGCCGACTGCCAGGAGAAGGATCCGGCGCTCAGCGAACTGTTCATCGTCGAGGGCGACTCGGCCGGCGGCTCGGCCAAGCAGGGCCGCAACCGCAAGACCCAGGCGATCCTGCCGCTGAAGGGCAAGATCCTCAACGTCGAGCGCGCGCGCTTCGACCGCATGCTCGCATCGGCGGAAGTGGGCACGCTGATCACCGCGCTCGGCACCGGCATCGGCAAGGACGAGTACAACCCGGACAAGCTGCGCTACCACCGCATCATCCTGATGACCGACGCCGACGTCGACGGCTCGCACATCCGCACGCTGCTGCTGACCTTCTTCTACCGGCAGATGCCGGAGTTGATCGAGCGCGGCCACGTCTACATCGGCCTGCCGCCGCTGTACAAGATCAAGCAGGGCAAGAACGAGTTCTACCTGAAGGACGACGCGGCGCTGGACGCGTACCTGGCGAACAACGCGGTCGATGGCGCGCAACTGATCCCGGCGCAGGGCGAGCCGGCGATCGAGGGCGCGGCGCTGGAAGCGTTGTTGCTCGCCTTCGCCGGCGCGCGCGAGGCGATCGCGCGCAACGCGCACCGGTTCGACCCGATCGTGCTCGAATCGCTGATCGACTTCACCCCGCTCGATGCCGCGTCGCTGGCCGAGCACACCGACGAGGCGCACGAGCTCGAGGCCCTGGCCGCGAAGCTCAACCGCACCGGGCTCGGCAAGCCGCGCTACACGCTCAGGCTGCAGCCGGCCAACGAGGCGCGCCAGGCCGCGTTGCTGGTCACCCGCCTGCACATGGGCGAGGAACTGACCCAGGTCCTGCCGCTGTCGATCTTCGAGCACGGCGAGCTCAAGCCCCTGCGCGAGGCCGCGGCGGTGCTGCACGGCCTGATCCGCGAGGGCGCGCAGATCGTGCGCGGCAACCGCGCGCAGCCGGTCGCGAGCTTCGCCGAGGCGCAGGGCTGGCTGCTGGAGGAGGCGAAGAAGGGGCGCCAGATCCAGCGCTTCAAGGGCCTGGGTGAAATGAACCCGGAACAGCTCTGGGACACCACGGTGAACCCGGATACCCGCCGCCTGCTGCAGGTCAAGATCGAGGACGCGGTCGCCGCCGACGCGATCTTCTCGACCTTGATGGGCGACGTGGTCGAGCCGCGCCGCGAGTTCATCGAGGACAATGCGCTGAAGGTGGCCAACCTCGACGTCTGACCCGGGATTGACGCCGCCTTCAGCTCCGGCCGCCTACAAACGGCCAACCACCGGAGGAATCCATGCGCGCGTTGAAGACCCTGTTGTTGTCCGCGGCCATCGCGATGGCCGTTTCCGCCTGCGCCACCACCACCTCGCCGACCGGGCGCAAACAGTACGTCGGCGCGGTCTCGCAGCAACAGCTCGACCAGCTCGGCGCCCAGGCCTTCGCCGAGGTCAAGGCGAAGAAGCCGCAGACCACCGACGCGCGCCAGCGCGCCTACGTCGGTTGCGTGGTCAACGCCCTCGTCGCCCAGCTGCCGGCGCAGTGGCGCACCACGGGCTGGGAATACGCGGTGTTCGTGGACAAGGAACCGAACGCGTTCGCGCTGCCCGGCGGCAAGGTCGGCGTGTACACCGGCATCTTCACCGTGGCCAGGAACCAGGACCAGCTGGCGGCGGTGATCGCGCACGAGATCGGCCACGTCATCTCGCGCCACCACGAGGAACGCATCACCCGGCAGATGCAGACCGAAACCGGGCTCGGCCTGATCGGGGCGTTGCTCGGCGCGCGCTACGGCGAAGGCGTGGCGCAGACCACCAACCAGCTCGGCGGCATGGCCGCGCAGGGCCTGTTCGTGCTGCCCAATTCGCGCGTGCAGGAAAGCGAGGCCGACGTGGTCGGCCAGCAGCTGATGGCGCAGGCCGGCTTCGATCCGCGCGCGGCGGTGAACCTGTGGCAGAACATGGTCGCCGCGAACGGCAGCGGCCCGCCGCAATGGCTGTCCACCCACCCGGATCCGCAAAGCCGGCTCAAGGAAATGAGCAACCGCGCCGCAGGCCTGATGCCCGCCTACGAGCAGGCCCGCGCCTCCGGCCGCGCGCCGAAGTGCGGATAAGCCCGCGCTGAACCCGCCGTCGTCCGCGCCCGGCGATTCTGCTAGCGTGGCCACAACCGATCGAGGATTCCCCCCATGAACAATACGTTCCGCAACACGGCCCTCAAGGATGTGCTCGCGACGGCGCTGGCCGTCGCCCTGATGGCGGTCCTGGTGCCGCCGTCGGCGCACGCGCGCGAGAAGAAGGGACAGGATTCCGGGCAATCGGACGATGCGAAGAAGGAGCGTTTCCCGCAGGCGACCCGCAAGGCGCCCGAGCAGACGGTCAGCTCCAGCCTGCGCCCCAGCATCGAAAAGCTGTTCAAGGCCTATGAACAGAAGGATGCGGCCAAGGTCGTTCCGCTCGCGGACGAAGTGATCGCGAACCAGAAGGCCAATGCCTACGAACGCGCGCTTGCCGCGCGCATCGCCGCCGTGACCTTGCTCAATACCGACAACGACAAGGCCAAGGCCTACCTCGAACAGGCAGTCGCCTTCGACGGGCTCAGCAACAACGAGCACTACGAGTCGATGAACCTGCTGGCGCAGATGGACCTGGTCGACAAGCAGTACGACAAGAGTCTGGCGATGATCGATCGCTACCTGACCGAGACCCGCACCCAGGACGGGGACTCGCTCGTGATCAAGGGCAACGACCTGTATCGCCTCAAGCGCTATCCCGAGGCCATCGCCACGTTGAAGGCCGCGGTCGACGGCACGCCGCAGCCCAAGCCGGAATGGCTGAACCTGCTGATGGCGTCCTACTTCGACGCCGGCCAGCCGCAGGAGGCGACCAAGGTCGCCGAGGCCCTGATCGCCAGCAATCCCGACGACAAGGCCCTGCAGTTGAACCTTGCGTCCAGCTACATGGAGGCGGGGCAGGAAGACAAGGCGACGGCATTGCTGGAAAAGCTGCGCGCGAGCGGCAAGCTCGACCAGCCCGAGGACTACCACAACCTGTACGCGATGTACCTCAACCACGACAAGAACAAGGAAGGCATCGCCGTCATCCAGGAAGGCCTGCAGAAAGGGGTGTTGAAGGAGGACTTCGATACCATGAATTCCCTTGCGCAGGCCTACTGGTTCTCGGACCAGCCCGAGCAGGCCATCGCCGCCTACCGCAAGGCCGCACCCCTGGCGCCCAATGGCGAGACGTATCTGAATCTGGCTCGGGCCCTGCTCAACGGAGGGCATATGGCCGAGGCCAAGCAGGCTGCCCAACAAGCCCTCGACAAAGGGGTGCGCAACCCGGCGGATGCGAAGAAGATCCTCAGCGCCGCGAAATGAAGCCGCGGCATTGGTGTCGCTGCCGCGCCTTGGTATAAGCTTCTAGATTCCCGCCGCCGCTAAGGGCGGCGGGCCGGCCTCTACGCCGGATTGCCCGGTCCTTTTCGAGTTCTCTCCGCATGACGCAACCGTTGCCGCCGTCGGACAAGCATGAAGACCGTGATGGGGCGCTGGGCCTGAACTGGGCCCGGATCGCCGGCATCTCCTTTGTCATCGCGGTCCATGCGGCGGCGCTGCTGCTGCTGCTGGCCCCGGTCACGCCACCAGGCGCGGAAAAGACCGATGAGGACGTCACGCGGGTCGTGTTCATCGAGCCGCCCCCACCGCCGCCGCCACCACCGCCGCCGCCGCCGGACCAGCCGCCGAAGCAGATCAAACTGACGCCGACGCCGCCGACGCCGCAACCGCCGACCCCGCCACCGCCGGAACCGCCGGTGGTGTTCGACGAACCCTCGCCGATGGATACGCAGGCGCCGCCGCCCGCGCCGCCCGCGCCCAAGCCGCCGCCGGGACCGTCCTACAATGCGAACGACCTGCGCGCCAGCGTCTGCTCCAAGCCGAGCATGGGATCGATGATCCGGGCGATGCAGCAGGCGGCCATCGATTCGGCCGAAATGTCCTTGCGCCTGTCCTTCACGGCCGATGGTTCGGTGACAAGCGTGAGTGTTGCCAAGAGCAGTCGCAATCGCGATCTTGATCGCGCGGCGCAGAGCTGGGCCCGGGGCTTGAAGATGTGCCCGGGCGCGGCGGGCGAAGGCATCCTGCCCGTCGTGTTCAACATGAACGGTTGATCCTGAAAGGCAATAGCGTCAGAGAGCGGTAACAGCGTTCCAAACCGATTGGCCAAAAACATCCACTACAAAAGGTAAGCGTCATGCTGCAGGAATCCACTCAAGCCGCTGCTGCGACCGGGGGCAATGCCGCCGCCGCGTTGACGCAGATGGGCGTCGACCATCTGCTCACGGAGATGACCTCCAACCCCGGTGCCTACGCGGTGTCCTGGGCGGTGCTCATCACGCTGACCATCATGTCCGCGATGTCGATCTACTGGATCGTCATCAACTTCTTCAAGAACGTGGGCTTGCGCCGCAGCGCGGACCGCGTGGTCAGCACGTTCTGGGAAACCCCGAACGCGCAGGACGCGATCCGCTTCATGGAGGAGCAGAAGAAGTCCGAGCCGTTCTCCAAGATCGCGCTCGACGCCGCGCAGGCCGCCGCGCACCACCAGCGCCACGAGGGCTCGCGCCTGGTCGAGTCGCTGAACCGCTCCGAGTTCGTCGACCGCGCGCTGCGCCAGGCCGTCACCCGCGAATCGATGAACCTCGAGTCCGGCCTGACCGTGCTCGCGACCGTCGGTTCGACCGCGCCGTTCGTCGGCCTGCTCGGCACGGTGTGGGGCATCTACGGTGCGCTGATCCGCATCGGCGCCACCGGCCAGGCCTCGATCGACGCGGTCGCCGGCCCGGTGGGCGAGGCGCTGATCATGACCGCGCTCGGCCTGTTCACGGCGATCCCGGCGGTGCTGGCGTACAACTTCTTCACCCGCCTCAACCGCGTGACGAACAACAAGTTCGACACCTTCGCGCACGACCTGCACGACTTCTTCGCCACCGGCGCCCGCGTCGGCGAAGTCCCGGTCAAGCGCTAAGCCTCGAACGGAGCCAGGACCATGGCCTTCAGTACCGGTAACGACAGCGGCGGACCGATGTCCGAGATCAACGTCACGCCCCTCGTGGACGTGATGCTGGTGCTGCTGATCATCTTCATGATCACGGCGCCCTTGATGTCGCACAAGATCAAGGTGGAGCTGCCGCAGGCGAACCTGGACAAGAAGGACGACTCCGTGCCGCCCGCGCCGCCGGTGACCGTCACCGTCAAGGAAGACGGCACGCTGTACTGGAACGATGCGCCCATCACCAAGGACCTGCTGGAAAGCCAGCTGTCGGTGGAAGCGCAGAAGACCCCGCAGCCGGCGGTCAACCTGCGCGGCGACAAAACCACCAAGTACCTCAACATCCGCGAGGTGGTGGACATGGCGCAGGCGCAGGGCATCCGCAAGGTCGGCTACGTCGCCACCCGCGAACGCCCGAACTGACGAGGAAACGACGATGGCATTCAGTACCGGTGGATCCGGCGGGCCCATGGCCGACATCAACGTCACGCCCCTCGTGGACGTGATGCTGGTGCTGCTGATCATCTTCATGGTGACGGCGCCGATCCTGTCCTACCCGATCGACATCGACCTGCCGCAGAAGTCCACTGTTCCGCCGGAACAGCCCAAAAACCCGCCGGATCCGATCAAGTTGCGCATCGACGCGGCCGGGCAGATCTTCTGGAACGACAGCCCGGTGCCGATGTCGGCGCTGCGCAACATGATGCAAGCCGAGGTCGAGCGCGACCCGAGCAACCAGCCGGTGTTGCAGATCAACGCGAACGACGATTCCGATTACGGCATCCTGGCCAAGGTGCTGGCGACCGCGCGCAACGCGCAGATGCAGAAGATCGGTTTCGTCAAGGAATAACCGTCGGCGGCGCACTGCAGCGCGCCGCGACGCTTGCCGTTCCGCTTACTTACGAGCCGCCCGCAAGGGCGGCTTTTTTTGTGCCGTCCGGGGGAAACGGGCGGGGCGGCGCGCCGCGGGCGATCGCGCGGGACGGCGGGGGGCCGCGCCGGGCTTGCCTGAACGCAATCCGGGGCGAATCCCGGCAAGATGTGCCGTGCGTCACGTTTGGCACGCAACCTGCGCTGGACCGTCGTGTCGACACTGGAAGCCACCGCCATGCTGGAATGCTCCGCCTCCCCGATTCCGCTCCTGACTACCGAAGAGCTGGAGGGCATCAGCAGCGCCGCCAACGGACCCGGCCGCCTGGCCAAGTCGTGGCCGCAACTGACCCGCATCGTGCGGGATCGGCTGGCTCCCGGCGCGGGCAGGAAACCCCGCGTGCGGAAGCGTCTGTATCGCGATGGCGCGAATTACGTCGCTTTCAGCCTCGTGTCGGCGACGGATTTCGTCATCGAGCTCGGCCGGCTCAATGAGAACTCCGAGCCGCTGCGCCTCGGGCACCTGCAGGCGCATTGGGACGAACTGGGCGTCACCGGCCCCTACCGGATCACGTTGCGTGGGCGCGAGCACGCGCTCGGCACCTTCGTTGCCGTGCTTGAACATTATCTGACGCTGCCCGAAGTCGCCTGACGCGATCGGTTCACCCGGACGAGCCGCCCGCGAGGGCGGCTTTTCCTTGCCGGTAGCCTCACGCCGTCGCAACGGCGGCGGGCGTAGACCGAAGTCGCGGAAGCCTCCGCGCGACGAGGGGAACGCCATGGCCTTTGCCAACCGCAACGCGAGCCTGCCCGTGGCCGCGATCAACATCACCCCGCTGGTCGACGTGCTGCTTGTGCTGCTGGTGATCTTCATGGTCACCGCGCCGGTGCTGGCGCGCAGCCTCGATGTCCAGTTGCCGCAACACCGTCCCGACACGCCCAAGCCGGCCCCGCAATTGCACTTGCGCGTGGATGCGGCCGGCGGCTACTGGCTGGAGGGCGCGGCCGTGGACCGCAACGCGCTGGATGCGGCGTTGCGGGCCGCCGTCGCCCGCGACCCCGACCTGGAACTGGTGTTGCGCAGCGACGACGACGGCGATTACCAGGGCTTCGTCGCCGCGTTGTCGGCGGCGCGCGCCGCCGGCGTCCACGCCATCGCAACGACGCGCTGACGCTTCAGGCGTTCGCGAGGATCCGCAGGTAGGCGCGCACGGTCGCGTCCAGCCCGGCGTACAGCGCCTCGTCGACGAGCGCGTGCCCGATCGAGACTTCGGCCACGCCCGCGACCGCCGCGAGGAAGGCGCCGAGGTTGGTTTGGCTGAGGTCGTGGCCGGCGTTCACGCCCAGTCCGGCGCGCGCCGCGCGCCGCGCGCTGTCGGCGCAGGCCGCGAGCGCGGAAGCGGCGTCGCCGGCGGCGAACGCGGCGGCGAACGGCCCGGTGTAGAGCTCGATCCGGTCGGCGCCGGTCGCGGCGGCCGCCTCCACCGCGCAGCCGGCGTCGGCGAACAGGCTGACCCGGCAGCCGAGCGCGTGCAGCGACGCGACCAACGGACGCAACGCCACGCCATCGCGTTCGAAATCGAAGCCATGGTCGGAGGTGAGTTGTCCGTCGCCGTCCGGCACCAGCGTCGCCTGCGCCGGGCGCGCCTGCTCGCACAGCGCGAGGAAGCCGGGATAGCCCGCCCGCGGCGGCGCGAACGGATTGCCCTCGAGGTTGAATTCGACCCCGCGTTCGCGGCACAGCGCGGACAGCGCCAGCACGTCCGCGTGGCGGATGTGGCGCGCATCCGGGCGCGGGTGCACGGTGATGCCGTGCGCGCCGGCATCGAGGCAGGCGCGCGCCGCGCGCACCACGTCGGGCGCCTCGCCGCCGCGCGAATTGCGCAGCACCGCGATCTTGTTGACGTTGACGCTGAGGACGGTCATCGCGGGCGGCGTCCGCCGGCGATCATTCCGCGCCGGGCGGGGGCGTCGCGTCGCGCGCCGCGGACTGGGCCAGGCGCCGGGCCTCGGCCTGTTCGCGCAGGCGCTGCAGTTCGCGCGGATCGACCATCAAGGCTTCGTTGCGGCTGCCGGCATCGACCCGGCTCGCGAGCAGGCCCAGCACCCACATCAGGAACAGCGCCAGCGCCGCGACCAGGCCGATCACGGCCAGCGCGGTCGACTTGGTGAGCAGCGCCAGCGCCAGCGCGCCCAGCGCCAGCAGCAGATACACCCACGGCATGGCCCGTCCCCTTCGCGTCGCGTCCGGCCGCCAGTCTAACCAACCCGTGCCGCGGCTACAGCAGGGGCGAGGCGAGCCGCGCCAGCGCCTCGGGTAGGCGCGCGGACAGCAGCGGCCGCGCGCGGTCGCCGCGCACGCGCGGAGCGTGCGCGAATTCGGCCTCGATCAGGCGTTCGAGCGCGGCGGCGACGCCGTGGTCGCGGAACAGCGTCTGCACCTCGAAGTTCAGGCTGAAGCTGCGGTGGTCGAAGTTCGCGCTGCCGATCATGGCGAAATCGTCGTCGACCAGCAGCGCCTTGCTGTGCAGCATGCGCGGCCCGTACTCGTACACCTTCACGTTCGCCGCCAGCAGTTCGTCGAAGTAGGAACGCGCGGCGTAGGTCACCGAGCGGCTGTCGCTCATCTTCGGCACCATCACCCGCACGTCGAGCCCGCCGAGCGCGGCCGAGGTCAGCGCCATCATCGCGGCTTCGCCCGGCACGAAGTAGGGCGTGGTCAGCCAGACGCGCCGGTTGGCCGCGTGGATCGCCGACACGTACATGCGGTGGATCGCCTCCCACGACGAATCCGGCCCGGACACCAGCACCTGCGCGGCGATCGGTCCCGGCGCCGGCGCGGGCATCGCGCGCGCCAGCGAGGCGATGAAGCCGCGGTCCTGGGTCGCGTAGGCCCAGTCCTCGACGAAGGTCAGTTGCAGCGCGCGCACCACGTCGCCGGTGATGCGCATGTGCAGGTCGCGGTAGGCGTCCGCGCGCAACGCGTCGTTTTCCTCGTCGGTGACGTTGATGCCGCCGGTGTAGCCGATGGCGCCGTCGATCACCACGATCTTGCGGTGCGTGCGCATGTTCACCCAGGTGCGGGTCCAGATGCGGCCGAAGCGCGCCGGATGGAACCAGGCGAGCTCGCCGCCGGCGTCGAGCAACGGCTGGAAGAAGCTGCGCTTGGCCTTCGACGAGCCGAGCGCGTCCAGCAGCAGCCGCACCTTCACCCCGGCCCGCGCGCGTTCCGCCAGCGCGTCGCGCACCATCGCGCCGGTGCGGTCGGGCGAATAGATGTAGTACTCGAGGTGGATGTGGTCGCGCGCGGCGCGGATGTCCTCCAGCAGCGCGGCATAGGTGGCGCTGCCGTCCTGCAGCAGGCGCACCCCGGTCGCGCTGGAGGCGGGCAGGTGCGTGGTCGCCTGGCCGAGCCGCGCGAGCTCCTTGCCCGCTTCGCCCGGCGCGTGCTCCTGCGCGCGCGGCAGGTCGACGCGGTTGCGCGAACGCCGCAGGCGGTGCCGCTTCAGCTTCTGCGGACCGAACACCAGGTACACGAGGAAGCCCAGGTAGGGCAGGGCGGCGAGGCTGAACAGCCAGCTGATCGTCGCCACCGGTTCGCGCTTCTGCAGCACGATCCACAGGCCGAGCCCGAACAGGTACAACACCCAGCCCGCGGCGAGGATCCAGTGGATGTGCGGGATGGCCCAGAACGCGAGCCATGCCGTGCGAATGGCATCGAGCATCGGCGAGATCCGTCGTCGCGGGGGCTGCGACGCCTGCGTCGTAGGCTAGCCGCATGCCGCTCGAACGCAAGACCGCACGGCCGCAGGCGAACGCGATCAAGGGTCGCGGCGCCGCGTCGTGGGTGCCGGGGCGCTACGAAAAGCGGCACGTCGAAGGCGAGGACGACGGCTGGGATTCGCTTTACGCCGTAGATGAGTTCACGCCCGATCCGCGACCCGACACCCGCGTCACCGAAGAGCGCGCGCGCAGCATCGTCAGCCGCAACCAGTCGCCGGACATCGGCTTCAGCCAGTCGGTGAACCCGTATCGCGGTTGCGAACACGGCTGCGTGTACTGCTTCGCGCGGCCCTCGCACGCCTACCTCGACCTGTCGCCCGGCCTGGATTTCGAAACCCGGCTGTTCGCGAAAACCAACGCGGCCGAGTTGTTGCGCAAGGAACTGGCCAAGCCCGGTTACGCGCCGCATCCGATCGCGCTGGGCATCAACACCGATGCCTACCAGCCGATCGAGCGCGAGCACCGCATCACCCGGCAATGCCTGGAAGTGCTGGCCGAGGCGCGGCACCCGGTCAGCCTGATCACCAAGTCCGCGCTGATCGCGCGCGACCTGGACCTGCTCGCGCCGATGGCCGAGCAAGGCCTGGTCTCGGCGATGGTGTCGGTGACCACGCTCGACAACAAACTCTCGTCGCAACTGGAACCGCGCGCCGCCGCGCCGCATGCGCGCATCAAGACGATCGCCGCGTTGCAAGAAGCCGGCGTGCCGGTCGGGGTGATGGTCGCGCCGGTCATCCCGATGGTGACCGACAGGCACATGGAGCACATCCTCGAAGCCGCGCACGCCGCGGGCGCGCGCGCCGCCGGCTACGTGCTGCTGCGCTTGCCGCACGAATTGAAGCAGGTCTGGCGCGAATGGCTGGAGCTGCACGTCCCCGATCGCGCCGCTCACGTGATGTCGCTGGTGCAACAGATGCGTGGCGGCAAGGATTACGACAGCCACTTCGGCACGCGTATGCGCGGCGAAGGCCCGTTCGCCGACCTCATCGCCATGCGCTTCGCCAAGGCGAGGAAACGACTCGGTTTTCCCGGCCTGCCGCCGCTGCGCAGCGATTTGTTCCGCGCGCCGAAGGTCGATTCTCCGCAGGGCGATCTGTTCTGACACGCGGCGCGCATCAATTTCCGGTTACGATGAATTGTTTGGTTTGCAGGAAAGTGATCGCCACTTGCGGCGGCAAGATGCAGGTAATGGATAGACCTGCGTTGTAGATCGGATCCCCGAGAGCTCCGCCGAAATCGGTCGCGTCCAGGTAGAAGGCATCCGTTCCGCTTGACCCGATGGAATTCAAGGTTTTGGTGAAATAGGCGTAGTTGCCGACGACGGGTATGCCCCAGCTACTGTTGGTCGTTACGAACGTGCAGGTCATCGAATGGTATCCACCATCCATGGAGGTGACATTAAGTGCCGCAGACCACATCCCTTTACTGGTACCAGAGAAAATACCATTCCCGAAACCGCAGATGACGTACTGGTTGGTGGTGCCTTCGTTGCGGAAGCCGGTGGCTTTGGGCCGCACCTTGGTGTCCGTGGTCGGAATACTCAATTGGCAGGAATCGGCCGGGGAATTCATGAACCAGACGTCGTTGACGATGGCTTGTGCGCTTCCTGGAGCAGCCAGGCCGACGGCCAATAGCAGGGCGGAAGCGAGGGCGGAAAACATGGTGCGCATGTCGGTTCTCCCGGAAACGACGCGGATCGGTCGTTACCTTCCATGCGTAAAACCGCCCCGGAAGCGGACATGGCCCGGCAAAAAACGAAACCCCGGCCGGGGCCGGGGTCCAAAGCGTGTCTCGCAACACTGAATCAGGGAATGGATTCGTCGTTGTCGTAGGGCGACTGGCACTCCTGGTCGTCGGGGTAATCGGAGAACCCGTCGCCATCGTCGTCGAAGCCATCGCCGCATTGCGGAAGCGGCGGCGGCGCGCTGCCGTCGTTGCTGTCGTGGTCGTAATGGCCGCGCTGCACCGACAGGATCGAAACCCCGGGCGGCAAGGTGCAGGTCACCGACAGGACCGGGCGCTGGTGGTCGTAGGCGCTGGGCGGGGCACCCAGCGTGGAAATGCTCGTCGTGCTCCCATCCGCGGCGGTGATGAGCGTGGGAATCGTGAGGTACTGGATGTTCGCCAGGGTGTTCGAATAGCGGGCCACGCCGGTGCAGTTGACGCTGTGGCTCGCGCCGTCGAACGAGGCGAGGTTCAACCCGATGTACTGGGTGTCGCCGCCGGAGGAATCGACGTCCACGCTGCAGATGACGAAGGCGTTCTTGCTGCCTTCGTTGCGGAAGCCGGTGGCCTTGGGGCGCACCCCGGTGTCGGTGGTCGGAACGCTGAGCGTGCAGGCGTTGCCCGCGTCCTGGGTCAAGGTCTTGAGCACCGAGCCGGCGACGACGGGCGCCGGCGCGAGGACGACGCCCAGCAGGGCGGAGGCGATGGCGGTCGGGATGGCGCGCATAGGGGTTCCCCTGGAAACGACGCGGAGCGGTCGTCACCTCCCATGCGTGAAACCGCCCCGGAAGCGGACATGGCCCGGCAAAAAAACGAAACCCCGGCCGGGGCCGGGGTCCGGACGCGCTTCGATGCGGCGCGGTCAGTTGCCGATATCGATCACGCCCTGCGATTCGAATCCCTGCAACGCGACGTTCGGCGGCAGGGCGCAGGTCACCGACAGGTTGATGCCGCCGGAAATCACCTCGCCCGTGGCGCCGCCGAAATCGCTTGCCGACCACGACTGGGCCCCGATGCCCGAGGCGGGCACCGCGACGCTCTTGCTGGAATAGAGCGGGCCGCCATTGAAGCCGGTCATCCCGGTCACGCCGGTGCACGACATGCTGTGCGCCAGCCCGTCGACCGACGTCGCGAGCAGCGTCGTCGACAGGACGGTGTCGTTCTCGTAGCCGCCCATGCCGCAGATCACGAACTGGTTGGCGGTGCCTTCGTTGCGATAGCCGTTGGCGCGCGGGCGGACCTTGGTGTCGGTGGTCGGGATACTCAGCTGGCAGGCGTCGGCGGCGGGGAATTCATAGGTCTTGGCCTGCGTCGCGGCCGTCGCGGAAGGCGCGGCGACCAGTGCGGCGGCGCATGCGCCGGCGAACATGGAAACGCGGGAGAGCTTGGACATGTCGCGTTCCTCAGTTGCCGACGTCGATGGCCTGCTCGGATTCGAATCCCTGCAGCGCCACGTTCGGCGGCAGGGTGCAGGTCACGGAGAGATTGAAGCCGTCTTCGATGGGGGCGCCCTCGGTGCCGCCGAAATCCTGGGCGCCCCAGATCGCGAACGAAAACCCGGTGGCGGCGATGTTCACGGTCTTGGTGGAATAGATCGGCCCGCTTCCCAATCCGGTCAGCCCGGTGACGCCGGTGCACGACATGGAATGCGCGAGCCCGTCCATCGAGGTGTACAGCAGCACCATGTGCATCACCGTGTTGCCTTCGTAACCGCCCATGCCGCAGATCACGAACTGGTTGGTGGTGCCTTCGTTGCGATAGCCGTTGGCGCGCGGACGGACCTTGGTGTCGGTGGTCGGGATGCTCAGCTGGCAGGCGTCGGCGGCGGAGAACTCGTAGTACTTGATCTGGGTGACCGCGGTGGCGGCCGGCGCTACGGCCAGGCCGAGTGCGAGCGAAGCGGTGACGGCGAAGCCGCCTTTCAAGCTGGGCATGAAGGAAGTCCCCTGGCGATGCGCTGCATTGCGAAGACACGAGCATAGCGGAACGCTGTGCGCTAGCCGTTCACGGCCCGCAGACCAAACCACGGCCGGGCGCGAGGCTCAGCCCGCAACCGGCCACAACGCCCCGTCCAGCCACAGCCAGCGCGACATCCACGCGCTGACCAGCGCGATCAGCACCGTCAGCGGCAGGCCGATGCGCAGGAAATCGCCGAAACGGTACTGGCCGGGGCCGAGGATCAGCAAATTGCCGTGGTGGCCGATCGGGGTCAGGAACGCGACGACGGCGCCGAGCGCGGTGCAGACCACGAACGGCGTCGGCGGCAGGCCGAAGGATTGCGCCAGCGCGATCGCGATCGGCCCGAGCAGCGCGGTGGTCGCCGCGTCGCTCATCACCTGCGTCACCAGCGCCGCCACGCCGAACATCACCAGCAGCACCGCGAACGACGGCCAATCCGCGACGAGCTGGAACAGTCCGCGCGCGAGCAGGGCCGCGGTGCCGGTCTGCTCCATCGCGATGCCGAGCGGGATCACCCCGGCGATCATCACGAAGATGCGCACGTCGATGCCGCGATAGGCCTGTTGCACGTCGATGCAGCGGGTCACCACCATCGCCACCGCGCCGAGCAGGAACGCCAGCGGCGCCGCCAGCCAGCCGGCGGCGATCGCGAGCACGGTCGCGGCGAGGATCGCCAGCGCCAGCGGCGCGCGCAGCCGGCGCTTGGCCTCGCCCGCGAACGGCACCAGCATCAGGAAGCCGTGGTGCGCGGCGAGGTCGGCGAAACGCGAGGGATGGCCGTACAGCACCAGCAGGTCGCCTTCCTGCAGGCGCGCATCGGACAGGCGCGGCGCGATCTCGCCGTTGCGCCGCCACAGGCCGACGATCACCGCGTGGAACTGGTGCGAGAAATCCAGTTCGCGGATGCTGCGGCCGATGAATTCGGAACCCGGCGCGACCACCGCCTGCACCAGCTGCGGCCGGCCCTCGCCGGTCACCGTGTCGTGGAAACGCGCGATCGCGTGCAGGTCCAGGCCGGGATCGTCGTGCAGCGTCATCAGCTCGTCCGCCGAGGCCTCGACCAGCAGCACGTCGCCGGCCAGCAGCGGGCTCGCCGGCGTGAGGTCGTCGCGGCGGCGGCCGTCGCGCAACCAGCCGAGCAGGCGGAAGCGCTCGCCCTGCGCCTTCTGCAGTTCCGCCAGCGGGCGCGTGCTCCAGCGCCCGTCCTTCACCACCACCAGTTCGGTGCGGTAGCGGTCCAGGCGCAGGTAGTCGTCCTCGCCGTGCTCGCCGCTGCGGCGCGGCAGCAGCCAGCGCGCCAACTGCATGTAGACGATGCCCACCAGCACCAGCGCGATGCCGATCGGGGTGATCGAGAACACGCCGAGCGCCTCGTTGCCGTTGCGCGCGAGCATGTCGCTGGCGAGCAGGAACGCCGGCGCGCTGACCAGGGTCAGGGTGGTGCCGAGCGAGGCCGCGAGCGACATCGGCATCAGCAGGCGCGACGCCGGCAGGCGGTTCTCGCGCCCGTGCTTGAGCAGCAGCGGCAGCATCATCGCGGTCACCATCACGTGGTGGGTGAACGCGGACAACGCCGCCACCGCCGGCATCACCACCGCGATCGCGCGCGATTCGCTGCGCCCGGCCGCGCGCCCGATCCAGCGGCCCAGGCGCTCGGTGACGCCGGTCGCGGACAGCCCGCCGGAAATGACGAACACCGCCGCGACGATGAGCGCCGGCTCGCTGGCGAAGCCGGACAGCGCCTGCTTGGCATCGAGCAACCCGGCCAGCACCAGCGCCAGCAGCAACAGCATCGCGGTCACGTCCACGCGCAAGCGTTCGCTGACGAACAAATACAGTCCGCCGCCCAGGATCAGCAGGAACAGGCCCTGGTCCAGGGTCATCGGGCCGGATCGGTATGGTGGGCGGGGAGGGGCGAGTGCATGGCCATGGCGCGATTGTGCGGCATCGGCGTTCACGCCACGTCGACACAAATCGTCGCATGCCGGCCTAGACTCCCGGACTCGAAGATCCGCGTCCCACGCCGTGACCCTGCACAACGCCCCCGCCAGCGCATCGCCCGATGTGGACCGGTTCCAGCGGGTCATGGAATCGACCGGCGTCGGCATGGCGATCGTGGGCCTCGACGGGCGCATCGTCGAAGCCAACCCGGCGCTGGCCGCGATGCTCGGCGCCACCCCGGCCGAGCTCGCCGGCCGCGGCGTGCGCGAGTTCACCCATCCCGACGACCTGGCGCTGACCGACGGCCTCTTCGCCGACCTGCTCGAAGGCCGCCGCGCCAGCCTCGGCGCGGACAAGCGCTACCTCGCGCGCGATGGCCGCGTGGTCGACATCCGCCTCGACACCACCTTGCTGCGCGATGCGGACGGGCAGCCGCTGTACTTCCTCTCGCAGATGACCGACGTGAGCGAGCAGCGCCGCGCCGAACGCGAACTGCAGGCGCTGAACGCGACCCTCGAGGCCCGCGTCGCCGCGCGCACCCGCGACCTCGAAATCGTGTGCGCGGACCTGCAGCGCTTCGCCTACGGCGTCTCTCACGACCTGCGCGCGCCGCTGCGCAGCATCGCCGGCTTCGCCAGGCTGCTCGACGGCCGCGGCGGCGAAGGCCTGGACGAACAGGGCCGCGACTACCTGCGCCGCATCCGCGAGGCCGCGGCGCAGATGGAGACGCTCACCGCGAGCCTGCAGGAACTGTCGCGGGTGATGCACGGCGAATTCCGTTCCGAACCGGTCGACGTCAGCCTGCTCGCCGACTGGGCCGGCGCCGAACTGCAGGACGCCGAGCCGCAACGGCCCGCGAGCATCGAGGTGCAGCCGGGACTGGTCGCGCGCGGCGACGAACGCGCGCTGAAGCAGCTGTTCAGCGCGCTGCTGCACAACGCCTGGAAATTCTCGCGCGAACGCGAGCGCGTGCGGATCGAGGTCGCCGGCACGCGCGAGGGCGAGGTGCTGCGGGTGGACGTGCGCGACCACGGCATCGGCTACGACCCGCGCTACGCCGACAAGCTGTTCCAGCCGTTCCAGCGCCTGCATGGCGCAGAGGAAGGCGCGGGCAACGGCCTTGGCCTGGCGATCGCGCAACGCATCGCCGAGCGCCACGGCGGCCGCATCAGCGCCCGTTCCGAGCCCGGCGCGGGCGCGACCTTCACCATCGAACTCCCGGCCGGAGATACCGACTGATGCCCAAGGAAATCCTGCTGGTCGAGGACAATCCCGACGACGTCGAGCTGACCCGCATCGCGTTCGAGGAGGCCAAGGCCGCCCACCTGCTGCGCGTGGTGAGCGACGGCGCCGAGGCGCTCGACTACCTGTTCGCGCGCGGCAAGCACGCCGACCGCGATCCGGCCAGCCTGCCCTCGCTGGTGCTGCTTGACCTCAACCTGCCCAAGCTCGACGGACGCGAGGTGCTGCAGGCGATCCGCGCCAACGAGGCCACGCGCATGCTGCCGGTGGTGGTGCTGACCACCAGCGCCGAGCCGTTCGACGTCGACGCCACCTACGCGCTCGGGGTCAACAGCTACATCCGCAAGCCGGTCGATTTCGAGCAGTTCGTGTGGGCGGTGAAGCAGGTCGGCTTGTACTGGCTGGTGTTGAACGAGACGCCCGACGCGAACGCCTGAGCACGCTTCAACCCGCTTCGGCGTGGTAGCGCTCCGCGGCTTCGACTTCCTGCTTCGAACCCAGGAACACCGGCACGCGCTGGTGCAGCTGCGTCGGCGCGAGTTCGAGGATGCGCCCGCGCCCGGTGCTGGCCGCGCCGCCGGCCTGTTCCACCAGCATCGCCATCGGATTGGCTTCGTACATCAGCCGCAGGCGCCCACCCTTGTCGCGGCACTTCGCATCCAGCGGATAGGTGAAGATGCCGCCGCGGG
The DNA here is from genome assembly GCA_044226035.1 of Thermomonas sp. Classification (GTDB taxonomy): domain Bacteria; phylum Pseudomonadota; class Gammaproteobacteria; order Xanthomonadales; family Xanthomonadaceae; genus Pseudoluteimonas. Next base: position 45,646 of record JBGAHT010000013.1, read on the forward strand.
TCAGGATGCGGTGCACGTCCGCGACCATCGACGCGACCCAGCGCATGTTGAAATCCTTGCCGCGCGGGCCCTGCTTGCCGGCGAGCAGGTCGGCGACGTAGCGCTGCACCGGCGCTTCCCAGTGCCGCTGGTTGGAGGCGTTGATCGCGAATTCCTGCGTCTGTTCCGGGATCCGCACCTCGCGCTGGGTCAGCACGAAGCCGCCGAGTTCGCGGTCGAGGGTGAAGAAATGCGTGCCGTGGCCGACGCTGAGCACCAGCACCGTGCTCGGCCCGTAGATGCAGTAGCCGGCCGCGACCTGCGCCGTGCCCGGCTGCAGGAAATGCGCGTCGTCCGGCGAGGTCACGCCCTCGGGGCAGCGCAGCACCGAGAAGATGGTGCCCACCGACACGTTCACGTCGATGTTCGAGCTGCCGTCGAGCGGATCGAACAGCAGCAGGTAGTTGCCGCGCGGGTACACGTCGGGAATCGGCTGCGAATGCTCCATCTCCTCGGACGCGAGCCCGGCGAGGTGCCCGCCCCAGGCGTTGGCCTCGAGCAGGATCTCGTTGCTGAGCACGTCGAGCTTCTTCTGCGCCTCGCCCTGCACGTTGCCGGTGCCGGCGTCGCCGAGCACGCCGCCGAGCGCGCCCTTGCCCACCGCCACCGAGATCGACTTGCAGGCGCGCGCGACGACCTCGATCAGCAGGCGCAGGTCCGGGCCGATGCGGTCGGCGCGCTGTTCCTCGATCAGGTAGCGGGTCAGGGAAATGCGGTCTGGCGACATGGCGGGCGAGGGCGGGCGGCGGGGTGCGTATTGTCGCCGGTTTGCGGCCTTCACGGGCCCGGGAGCATGATCCTCGCGGGGAAATCACAACAGGGGATGCAGAGATGGCCCGGAGTCGAATCGCCTTGCTGGCCGCGCTGCTGGCGACCTCGCTGCCTGCGTCGGCCACGTTCGGGTTCCTGCCGCCGGAGACGTATTTCCATTACGGGGACCTTCAATGGCAGGGCAATGGCGTGCTCGTGCAGGACATCAATGGCGATGGCCTGGATGATGCCGTGCTTGCCTACTTCGATTGGGGCGACAGCCTCTCCAATGTGGCGATTTTCCTGCAGAACCCCGGAACACACGCGCTTGATGCGCCGGCCGTCCATGCGGCGGTACCGAATGACTGGGGCGGCGTCTACATCGCTTCCATCGAAAGCGCCGACATGAACGGCGACGGGGTCAAGGATGTGATTGTCGGACACACCGCAGGCGTGTCGATATTCGACCCTGCCCATGGATTCGGTTTCCTCGCAATGATCGAGAACAGGACGGGCGCTTCGGCGGACCCGCTGGTAGCGAGAAGCGGAGACATTGATGGAGATGGCGATCCGGATATCGCACTTCTTGTCGGAAACACGAAAAGCCCGTCGCTATGGGTCTACATGAACGACGGCGCCGGGCATTTCGATGCGGGAAATCGCCTGCCGCTGCCGGGCGTATGCTGTTTCCGCGATCTTCGTGTCCTCGATATCAACAAAAGCGGACGAAACGACCTCTTGTTGTATTCCAGCCCTTACTCGGGCTATTCCAGCAATAGCCGGGGTTATTGGGCTTACTTCAATCAAGGCGGCGGCGTTTTCCCGTCCGGCCCCAAGCAAATCGTATCGGATGTCGACGCGGTTGGGGGAATGGCTGAAGGCGATCTCGACGCCGATGGGTTCCCGGACCTGGCGCTGTGGTCTCACCCGATCAATGGCGGCACCACTCCATACACCGTGCGCGTCTATTTCCACACGCCGTTCCCCACTCCTTATCGATTGCCGGCAAAAACATGGCAAATGGGCTACGGCGGCTATGATGGCCCGATGCTGGTGGGCGATCTGAACGCGGATGGGAAGCAGGATCTCGCCTATGTGGAAAGGACATCCATCCTCAACAACGAGGGCACGGGTTACTTGAGCTATCTGAGTTTTGCACCGTCGGCCGGAACGGTCGTATCCCGTTATCCATATCCTTACGTCGGCGGTACAGATGGCCTCGCGGCCGGCGACATAAATGGCGATGGCATACGCGATGTCGTGGGTTCGGATATGGATCTGGGATTGGGATGGGCTCTTGGAACGAATTTGGCCGACCTCGTCAACCTCGTCGTCGGCGAAGGGCTTTCGCCGGGAGCGGCCGCATTCAATATCAAGAACGCAAGCACCAGCGCGACCATCGCCGCGCCGTCTGTCGAAATCAGGTATTCGGTGAATCGCGGCGAGATCGCGCTGACCGACTGGCCGCAGGAATGTTCGCGCCCGAACCCGAAGGTGTTGCGCATCGTCTGCAAGTACCCCGACCTCGGCGTCGCGCAGAGCGCCAGCGGCATCGTCCACTACGCCGTGCTGCAATCGCAGCCGTACATGCAACTGCACGCCAAGGCCAAGGCCACGACGACGACCGAAGAAACCGTTCTGGGCGACAACACGTTCAACGCCGCGACCTGGATCCGGACGCTGTAGCGCTCAGGGCGAAGCCAGCGCCAGTTGCAGCCGCGGCGGCCCTTCGCGCACGCGTTCGATCCTGCCCGGCGCCAGGCCCTGCGCGGGCAAGGCGTCCCGCAACGCCGCTTCCCACGCCTCGGCTTGTTCGTCGCTGCGGGTGACGAGGGTCGCGTCGACGGCGCCGGCGCGCCAGCACTGCAGCGCCCAGGCCTGCGCCGCGAGTTGCGCGCGCTGCGCCTCGTCCGGGCCGGCGGCCTTGTCGGTCGCGCCGAACGCGATCGGCGGCAGCGCCTGCAACGCGGGGTACACCCGCAGCGGCAGGCGATCGGCGTCGGAATGCGCGGCGATGTCGCGTTCGATCGCAAGGCCGCGCGCCAGTGGCACCTTCGCCTCGGGCGCCAGCCACAGTTCCCATTGCTTGCCGTCGCCGCTGCGTTGCAGGCGGCCGAGGTAGGGCAGCAGCGCGCCCTGCATGAGCGCCAATTCCTGCGCCTGCCGCTGCAGTTGCGCGGCGCGCACGCTTTCGGCGTCCTGCAGCGCGGTCACGCTGCGGCGCAGTTCGGCCAGCGTGCCCTGCTGCCGGGCGAAGCTGGCGTCGTCCGCGGTCAGCACTTCCTGCACGCGCACGCTGACCGGGCGGCCGAGCCTGGCGCCGAGTTCCTTCTGCAGCAGCGCATCCACCCCGGCGATGTGCCTGGGCACCAGCACCACCGCTTCCACCGCCACGCCATTGCCGCCGGTATCCACGCGCAGCGCGGACACGCGCCCGCCGGCGTCCTTCGCCTTCGCGTCCAGCGTCGTGCGCACGACCAGTTCGGTCTGCGACTGCAAGGCGATCTTCTTGAGCGCCAGGCCCAGCGGGACCGACAGCAGCGCGAAGCAGGCGACGATCAGCATCGCCTGCAGCGCGGTCTGCTTCGGCGTGTCGCTGCCGCCGAACCCGTACCAGCGCGCGACGATGGTGACCGACAGCGCGATCGCCAGCAGGTTGGTCATGAACAGGAAGAACGCGCCGCCGGCGATGTCCCAGTTGGCCACCGCGATGCCGTAGCCGACCACCGCCAGCGGCGGCATCAACGCGGTCGCGATGGCCACGCCCACGATCGTCTCGCCCTTGCGCGTGATCGTCGCGTAGGCGCCGGCGAGGCCGGAGAACACCGCGACCAGCAGGTCGAAGAAGGTCGGGCGCGTGCGCGCGAGGATTTCGCCGGTCGCTTCCTGCAGCGGCGACAGCCACACGATCAGGATCGCGATTCCCAGCGCCAGCGCCACGCCGACCACGAGCGTGCGCAACGATTCGCGCACGGTGCGGAAATCGAACGTGGCCAGGCCCATGCCGAGCTCGATGATCGGCCCCATCAGCGGCGAGATCAGCATCGCGCCGATGATGACCGCGGCCGAATCCTGCAGCAGCCCGAGAATGGCGATGCCGCAGGACATCACGGTCATGAACGCGTAGCGCGGACCGAGGTGCCCGGCGGCGTCCACGTGCTCGAGCACGGTGATGCGGTCGGTGGTGGCGACCAGCTGGTTCTGCCGCCATTGCCGCGCCCAGCGCCACCAGGCCGAGGGTCCGGTCATGCCGTGCTCCGTTGTTCCGCCCGGCGACAGCTTAACCGCCGGCGCGGACTGCTGACACCGCGCTGTCAGCGGGGCCGGCGCAGGCTGGACGCATCCGCAAGGGGAGCGCGCGCATGTGGTTGCATGAAAGCAGGATCGAGGTCGACGCGCCCGCCGCCGCGGTGTGGGCGCGGTTCGCGGACGTGGCCGGCTGGAAACGCTGGAACGCCGGCGTCGCCGAAAGCGCGCTGCACGGCGCGTTCGCCGATGGCGGCGCGTTCGACATGCGCCTGCCCGACGGCACGCAATTGCGCAGCCGCCTGTTCGACGTGGTCGAGGGCCGCTGCTTCGCCGACGAAACGCAGGTGGGCGAACACCGGGTGCGGGTCTGGCACCGGATCGATCCGATCGACGGCGCGCGTTGCCGCGTCGCCTACCAGGCCGAGGTCGAGGGCCCGGATGCGGCCGGCGTCGGCGAGGCGGTGGCGGGCGATTTCGGCGACGTGCTCGCCGCGCTCAAGCGCGTTGCGGAGGCGCGGGCATGAAACGCGACGGCCGCCGCGACTTCGATTTCCTGCACGGCCGCTGGCAGGTGCGCAACGAACGCCTGCGCGAACGCCTCGCCGGTTGCACCGAATGGGATCGCTTCGATGCCGTCGTCGCGTGCGCGCCCGTGCTCGGCGGACTCGGCAACCTGGAAACCCACGATACCGACTGGAACGGCGGCTATCGCGGCGTCGCGCTGCGCCTGTACGCGCCGGCCACGCGGCGCTGGAGCATCCACTGGGCCAGCGACCGCCTCGGCGAACTGGAGCCGCCGGTGCATGGCGGCTTCGAGCGCGACGTCGGCACCTTCCTCGGCGAGGATCGCCACGCGGGCCGCCTGGTGCGCGTGCGCTTCCTGTGGACGCGCATCGACGCCGACCACGCGCGCTGGGAACAGGCGTTCTCGGCCGACAACGGCATGCATTGGGAAACCAACTGGTTCATGCATTTCACCCGCGAAGGAGCGGCGCAATGAACGCCATGCGCTTGCTGTTGCCGATCCTCGCCATCGCGTTGTCGCCGTTGCCGGCGCACGCCCAGGACCCGGAGCCGGACACGATGCGACAACACGCACATCCCGTTTACGAACTGCGCCAGTACACGTTGCACCCGGGCCAGCGCGACGTGCTGATCGGCCTGTTCGAGGACCATTTCATCGAACCACTGGAACGCGACGGCATGCAGGTGCCTGCGCATTTCCGCGACCTCGACAATGCCGATCGCTTCGCCTGGTTCCGGCGCTTCGACGACATGGACGCGCGCGCTCGCGCGCTGCCCGCGTTCTATCGCCAGGACCCGGCCTGGCAGCGCTACCGCAACGACGCCAACGCCACCATGATCGATTCGGACAACGTGTTGCTGCTGCGCGAGGCGTGGCCGGGATCGGGCTTCGCCGCGGCGACCGCGCCGCGCCCGCCGCCCGGCGCGACCCCGCATTCGCAAGCGCTGGTCGTGGTCACGACCTACGCGCTGGTGAACCCGGTGGACGCGGCGTTCGTCGCGTTCTTCCGCGACACCCTGGCGCCGCGCGCGCAGGCCGACGGCGCGAAGCTGCTGGCGATCTTCGTGACGGAGGAAAGCGCGAACAACTTCCCGCCGTTGCCGGTGCGGCCCGAGCACGTGCTGGTGTGGGTCGCCTCGTTCCCGGACGACGCGGCCTACGCGCGCTACCGCGAACGCGCCGCGAGCGACCCGCGCTGGGCGCGCGACATCGCACCGACGCTGCTGCAGCGCCTCATCTGGCCCGCCGACGTGCATCGATTGCGCCCGGCCGCGCGTTCGCTGCTGCAGGATTGAATACCAGGCACAAGGCGCACGATCATGTCGCATGCGCCGCGCCGATCGCCTGTTCCTGATCATCCACGCCCTGCGCGGGCGCCGCACCGCGCTGCCGGCGCGCGGGCTGGCGCAGACGCTCGGCGTGTCCTTGCGCACCATCTACCGCGACGTCGCCGACCTGCAGCGTTCGGGCGTGCCGATCGAAGGCGAGGCCGGGGTCGGCTACGTGCTGCGCAAGGGCGCGGACATCCCGCCGCTGATGTTCGACGCGGATGAGCTGGAGGCGCTGGTGGTCGGCACGCGCTTCGTGCGCGCGTTCGGCGGCGAACGCCTCGGCCGCGCCGCCAGCGCCGCGCTGCTGAAGATCCACGCGGTGCTGCCGCCGGACCTGCGCGAACGCGGGCGGCGCACGCGCATCTTCGCGCCCGAACTCGACGACCGGATCGAGGCCAGCGGCACGATCGACCGCCTGCACGCGGCGATCGAAACGCGCTCGGTGTTGCGCCTGGACTACCGCGACAAGGACGACGCATCCACGCGGCGCGAAGTGGAACCGCTGTGCCTGTCGTTCTGGGGCGGAACCTGGACGCTGGGCGCGTGGTGCCGGCTGCGCCGCGATTTCCGCAGCTTCCGCCCGGACCGCATCGTCGCGTTCGAAGCCAGCGGCGAAACCTTCGTCGACGATCCCGGGCGCGGAATCGATGCCTACCTGCGCAAGGTCGGCGCGAATCCGGCCGCGGGCGATTAAACGTCCGCGTCGGTCGCCCAGCCCGAAGCGATGCGGAAAGCGCTTCGGGAATTCGCAATCGGCTTGCTAGAATTCCTCTCGGAAAACAGGGGGAAAAAACGGATGCGCCTGCTGTCGTACGGGTTGTTGGCCAACCTGCTGTTGTGGTGTGGGCGGGCCGAGGCGGCCTTCGGTTTCAGCGGTAGCGACACGATCTGGGGCATCCAGGCCAACGGTCTGGTGGCGGTCGGCGACGTGACCGGCGATGGACGCGACGATCTCGTCGCGTTGGGCAATGACCAGGTCTACGTCTACGCGCAGGGCGCCGATGCCAGCTTCGGCGCACCGAACATCTACGCGTACAAGGGCAGCGGCTGGGAAGATATCGCAGCCGACCTGCAGGTCGGCGACGTCGACGGCGATGGCATCGGCGACATCGTGGTGGGGGGCAGCGGCACGCTCGACCTGGCGATCCTGCGCAGCAACAAGGCCGATCCGGCGGCGCGCCGCCTGGAGGTTTATCCCGACACGTCATACACCAGCAGCTGGGGTATCGCCTTGGCCGATGTCAATGAGGATGGCTACCTCGATATCGTGCAGACAGTAAGTCATTCCACTTCGGGCGCACTTCGCGTGTGGTCGATGCGCGATCCCAGCAGGCGTCGCGTCTTCGGTCGTTTCACCACGCTTGCCACGAGTGCCGGCGTCGCAAGCGTCCAGGCACGGGACATCGACGCAGACCATGACCTCGATCTGCTGGCATTGGGTTCGCAAATGGGTCAAATCAGCATCTTCCAGGGAATGGGGCGGGGCCGCTTTGCCGCGGAGCGCGTTCAAATCCTGGCCTCGGCGCCGCACTGGTTCACGGCGGGCGACGTGACCGGCGACGGCCTCGCGGACCTCGTGACGTCGGAAGGGATGAATGCGCCCACCTCGCTGCAGGTCTATGTCCAGTCACCGTCCGGCCAGTTCGCGGCACCGGTGGATCTGGGCACCGGCGATCGGCCACACGCGCTGAAGGTCACCGATATCGACGGCGATGGCGATCAGGACTTGCTGGTCCTGCATCAAGGCGATGGCATCGGCCTGTACCTCCGCGACGCCGGTGTGCTGCAGCCCGAAGTACTCAGGGGAGGCCCCGGCGGCGACACGTTGGCGATAGGCGATCTCAATTCCGACGGATGCAAGGATGTGGCTTACGCGGATGTGAGTGGCGACGGCCGATTGAAGTTGCTATACGGCACCGGCTGCCAGCAAGCGCCGGCGCAGTTGCCGGACATGGCCGTGGCGCTGGCCGGCAGCGGATCGGCGGTGACCGTTGGCGTGGCGAATGGGCCGACGGGCGGCTCGATTCGGCAGCCCTGGGTCGAACTCGACCTGGAGCTGGGCATCGGCGGGAGCTTGCGGCTCGGGACGCTCCCCAACACCTGCCTGCTGAGGATGCAGGCGGCCCGGTCCTGGTCGATCGGTTGCGCGATCCACGATTTGGCGCCTGGCGAGACCCAGGCGTTGAGCGTTCCGATCACCCTCACCGGCTCGGGACGTCCGCACGCCGACTTGACCGTGCATGCACGGGCGACCAGCGACACGGTCGAAGCGAACTATCGGAACAACACCGCCGTTCGCAACATTCGCCCTTAGCCTCG
>JBGAHT010000084.1:0-5889 GCA_044226035.1 Thermomonas sp.
GGGCGGCGGAAAAGAGGCGGAATTATAGCCTTTCCGGCCGATTGCCCCCGGACCTGGAAGGCTGGGCCGGATCAGGCTCGATCAGGACCGTTCGTCCTGAGGAGCCGGGTCGAGGCCGCAGGCCGGGCCGGCGTCTCCAAGGGCGGGTTTGCGTGGTTCGATGCGGGTTGCTCAGCCTTCGGCTTCGACAACCCTCCTCACCACGAACGGTATTCCGTTCGCCTCGAATTGCCGTGATGCCCGCGCAGAGCCTGCCCCCGCGAAGGCGTGGGGCGGGCATCCAGCGTCTTTGGTTCTACGGACCCGGATGCGCTGCGCTTATCCGGGCTACCGCATAGGAGCGTGTTCAGGATATCGGCTTAGATGAGTTGCGAAAGCACACGCCAGACAGAAAAAAGTCCGTACACCCATGACAGCACCAAAACAGTTTTCGCGAGAGCGCCCCATGCGGGATTCGATGCATTAGGTGCGCATCGCCAGATGCTGACTGACGCAAAAATCAAGTACGCAAGAAAAAGAACAGCGCCGACGATATACGTCCACCAGTTATCTTGTGGACCACGCCAGAACGGGTATGTGACTGCGGTCCATAACAGCATGACAACGAATTGGCCTAAAACGCCAACAAGCCAATAGGCATGCCAAAGCCGAGCCGTGCCAGTCCAGCAACGCTTGATGAAATTACTTTTTTTATCGGCGGAAATGTCATTCACATGCACATGAATTCCTTCTACAACTCCCCCAACCCCTCGGCCTTGCCGTCTTCGCCCACCTGCAGCAGGCGCAGGGTGTTGGTCGCGCCGCGGGTTTCCATGTGCTCGCCGCTGGTGAACACCACCCGGTCGCCGGCGCCGAGCAACCCGGCATCGACCAGGGTGCGAACGCTGCCGCGCGCGGCTTCGCGCGGGGTCTGGCCGCGGCTGTCGTAATCCCACGGGAACACGTCGCGCATCAGCGCCATGCGACGGCGCGCGCCGCCGTGGCGCGAGAACGCGTGGATCGGCACGTTGGAACGGAACCGCGACAGGAAGCGCGCGGTGCCGCCGGATTCGGTCATCGCCACGATCGCGCCCACGCCGATGTGCTCGGACAGGAACATCGCGGCCATCGCGATGGCCTGGTCGGCGCGCTCCAGCCCGCGCTGCGCGGCCTCGAAATCGGTATCGCGCTCGAAGCTGCGCTCGGCGCCGAGGCAAATCCGCGCCATCGCCTCGACCGCGGCCACCGGATGCTGGCCGGCCGCGGTTTCCTGCGACAGCATCACCGCGTCGGTGCCGTCGATCACCGCGTTCGCCACGTCCAGCACCTCGGCACGCGTGGGGATCGGGTTGTCGACCATCGATTGCAGCATCTGCGTCGCGGTGATCACCACCCGCTCGCGCGCCAGCGATTCGCGGATGATGCGCTTCTGCAGGCCCGGCAGTTCCGCGTCGCCGATCTCCACGCCCAGGTCGCCGCGCGCGACCATGACCACGTCGCTGGCGTCGATGATCTCGCCGAGGTTGGCGATGGCCTCGGTGCGTTCCACCTTCGCCACCAGCGCGGCATCGCTGCCCGCCGCCTGCGCGACGCGGCGCGCCTCGTGCATGTCGGCGGCGTCGCGGCAGAACGACACCGCGATGAAATCCGCGCCGATGCGCGCGGCCACCGCGATCAGTTCGCGGTCGCGCTCGGTGATGGCCCCGAGCGACAGCCCGCCGCCCTGCTTGTTCAGGCCCTTGCGGTCGGACAGCACGCTGTCGTTGAGCACGGCGGTGACGATGCGCTCGCCCTCGACGCGCTCGACCCGCAACTGCACCAGGCCGTCGTCGAGCAGCAGCACGTCGCCGGGCGCGACGTCGCCGGGCAGGCCGAGGTAGCTCACTCCCACCTGGCGTTCGTCGCCGGGCGGCGCGTCCGCGCGCGCGACCAGGTCGAAGCGTTCGCCCGCCTTCAACGCGACCTTGCCCGCGGCGAAGCGCTCGACCCGGATCTTCGGCCCCGGCAGGTCGGCGAGGATGCCGACCTCGCGGCCGAGCCGGGCGGCGACCTCGCGCACGAGGCCGGCGCGCGCTTCCTGCGCCGACGGATCTCCGTGCGAGAAATTGAGCCTGACCACGTCGACGCCGGCTTCGAACAGGCGTTCGAGCATGCCCGGCGGATCGGTCGCGGGGCCCAGCGTGGCGAGGATCTTGGTGCGGCGGCGGCGTTCGGTCATGGCATGCTTTCTCCCTGTCCGCACGCTAGCACAGCCACGCGACATGGCGACCGCCTGCCGCATCGACATCGCCGCGACCCTCGCCGCGCTGCCCGCCTTCCCGCAGTTGCGCGGCAAGCGGGTGCGCCTGCGCGGGCCGACGCCCGACGACGCCGACGACCTGTTCGCGTTGTTCTCAGACCCCGAGGTGATGCGTTACTGGAGCCGCGCGCCGATGCGCGAACGCGGCGAGGCCGAGGGACTCATCGGCGACATGCTCGAGGCGTTCTCGAAGCGGGACTTGATCAATTGGGTGATCGTCGGCCACGACGACCGCGTCATCGGCACCACCACCTTGTTCCATTTCGATCCGCGCCACCGCCGCGCCGAAGTCGGCTACGCGCTGCGCTCCGACCACTGGGGACGCGGGATCGCGTCCGAAGCGGTTTCGCTCGCCATCGACTGGGCGCTGCAGGCGCTGGACCTGCACCGCATCGAGGCCGACATCGATCCGCGCAACGATGCCTCGCGCCGCGTACTCGAACGGCTCGGCTTCTGCAGCGAAGGCGTGCTGCGCGAACGCTTCTTCGTCGGCGACGACGCCACCGATTCGGAGCTGTTCGGCGTGCTCGCGCAGGAGTGGCGCGCGCGGCGCGGTCAGTCGTCGCCGTCGCCCAGCACGTAGGGTTTTCCCGCCGCGTACAGGTCACGCCGCTGCTCGAACTGCCCGAGCGCGTCCGGGTCGTCCGGCAGCCGGCGCTTCACCCGCGCGATCACGTCCTCCTGCAACTTCGCCGCGCGCGCATAGTCGCCGTTGGCGGCGTAGCAGGCGGCTTCGGTATCCATGTACGTCGAGCCGAGCTCGCCCTTCTTCGCCAGCGCCTCGATGACATCGAGCCCCGCCTTCGGATCCCGCACGACCGGATCCGGCGAAACGCACTGGAACCAGGCGAGGTTGTTGGAGGATCCCTCGTTGCCGAGTGCGATCGCCTTCTTCCAGGTTTCGATCGCCTGCCTGCGCGATTCGGGCGTCTTCTTGCGGAACAACCACGAGGCGTAGCTGTTCTGCGCGTCGGCATCGCCGCCATCGATCGCGCGCTGCAGCCACTTGAGGCCTTCCGTCTCGTCCGGCTTGCCGAATTCACCCTTGAGCAACGCGATGCCCAATTGCGCCTCCGAATCGTGGTCGCCCTTCTCGGCGTCCTGCAGCAACCAGGCCCTGGCTTTCTCCGGATCCTTCTTCATGCCGCGGCCTTCCAGCGCCAGCGAAGCCAGCGCGCGGCGCGCCTGTGAGTAGCCGGCACGATCAAGGTCTCGATAGATGTTGATGCCTTGTTCCTGGTTGGCGCGGAGACCTGGGCGTTCATCGACATACAACCGGGCGAGGTGCAGTAGCGCATTGACGTTGTTCGCGACGACCGCCTGCAGGAGCCAGGCCTCGGCATCGGCCCATCGGCCCTCGTCTTCCGCGTGGTATGCCATGTCGCCCATGGCGACGGCAGACCCGCCCTGCGCCGCGTTTTCCAGGATTTTCCAGGCAGCGTCGTGGTCGATCTCAATCCCGTACTCGCCTGTATTCAACATATAGCCGTAGCGGGCCTGCGCATATGTCCCTCCCTGGGCCACGGCCTTGCGCATGTGCTCGAGCATGCGCGGGGTGTCGCCGAGCGCCTCATACCAGTCGGCCAATTGCCCATCACCTTCGCCGGGCTCGTTCTGTGCAGGATCCGACAGGAAGCTGATTTGGGCGGCGTCGAGCGGAGCCTTCGGATCGGCGGCAAGCACTCGATTGATCTGCAACCAACGCCAATAACGCTGGCCATCGCCGGTAGAATGCTGCAATCGCTCCACCAGCGGCGCAGGCAGGCTTGCCTTCTCGTCCATGTCGTACAGGATCCGGGTGAACTGCTCGATCGCGCCCCCGCCCTCCCAATGCCGGTCGGCGTCGTCGAGCAATATCCATGCCTTGTCCGGATCGCGTTCGACGCCGATCCCCAGCAGGTACGCCATCGACAGCAGCAGCAACGGATAGGCTTGGTGCTTTTCCGCCCTCGGAAGCAACGCATCGACCATGCCATCGCCACAGTGCGCGGACCGTTGCGTCGCGCAAACCACGAGCCACCAGTGGACAGACTCAACCCCTCCAACGACCGCGCCTCCGCGCAACGTGGCCAACCTCTGGTCACCGGACTCGCCCGCCGCCTTCGCGACGGCTTGTGCATCCAGCGCGAACACCTGGTTCGCGGCAGCCGAAATTCGAATGTAGTCGTTCGCCAGGTTGTCGCGCAGGATAGGGAATCCATGCATCGGGGCATCGCGATGGAGCGTGTAGTTGGCATCGATGAAATCGAACGCCAAATGCCGCTCCACGCCGGATTTAGGATCGCGCGCGGCGATCGCAAGCGGGAAATAGCGTTGTGGATGAATCCACGGGTAATAGAGATAGGCGACTTCCATGCCACTGGACAAGACCAGCGCGCTGGCATCGATCGGCGCCAGCACCCGTATTGGCCTCAGGTCGTAATGCATACCCAGGTGCGACAAGGCTTCGCGCGAAAGCGCCAGCAGGATCGTGGCTGCCTGATCCGCCCGTGCCGCATCACCCGTGGCCTGCGCGCACAGGTAATCGGCGCGCCGGATAGCGAGACTGACCGGTGCGGCGACGATGGCCTTGGCGAGCGCATCGGCATTGGCCCGGCATGCATCGGCGTCGACGCTGCTGCCGTCGTAACCCACCTGGCCCAGCACATCGTAGGCGCCGAAAACGGTCGACGCATTGGCCGTCGCCAGGAAACGGTACCATTCCGCCGCCGCATCGAATGGCGTATCTGCAGCCACGGCGCTGCCGAACGTGGCGGACAGCACCATGGCCCACAAGGCGCACCTGGCGCGCTTGCCCGCCGTCACTTGCGCGCACCTTCGTTCATGGCGTCGCGGATCAGGTCCTGCAGCCGTCTGTCGCGTTCGCCTGCGTCGAGCGATGCTGGAACTTGGAATTGCAGGCGCGCGGACAGGCTGTCGCTGGTCTTGCGCAGTTCCTGCAATTGCGCCGTCACGCCGGCGGCAGGCATCTCGTATTCGCGTACCCGCATGCGGTAGTCGATGGCGACGCCGTCCGCGCGCGGCTTCACTTCCCGCGTGTAATCGAACGCCTCGGCCTTGTATTCCTCCGCTTCGCTCCCGAACCTCGCTTCCCATCCCTTGGGCACAACCAGGTCGATGCGATGGCGGTATTCGCCGGGCACGGCGAGGTACAACGGCCCGCTGCGCGCCATCGATTTCGGCAGCGACGCCGGCACCGACAACGCATCGGCGTACACGTCCAGCGTGCGCGTGGTGGCGTCGATGTTCTGGAACGGGGCATCGAGCAAGTAACGCCCGGTGATGGTCAGGGCGTTCGAATCGCGGTCGTCGCGGATCTGCAACGGCGCCGATTCCCGCAACTGGCCATAGCGCTTGCGGTAGAAATCGGCGTAGCCACGCGAAATATCGTCGCGGCGCGCGCTCGCGAAACGATCGCGGTTGCCGTTGGCCAAAGCGCCGCGGTACACGCTCACCACTTCCAGTGCGACCTTCCCATCGTCCGTGGGCGATAGGCGTTCGCTGACATCGATGCCGGAAACACCGCGCGGTTCCGGCGGTGCGATCGCCTGCAAGGCGTCGGTGCCCGCGAGCACCGGCAATGCGTAGCCGAAACGGCTGAGGTCCGTACT
>JBGAHT010000014.1:0-50178 GCA_044226035.1 Thermomonas sp.
AAGGCGACGATGGAAGTGCCGGCGCCGTTCGCGGGCACGGTCCGGGAGGTGAAGGTCAAGCTCGGCGACGCGCTGTCCGAAGGCAGCCTGGTCGCGCTGATCGAACCGGCCGCCGCCGTCGCGCCGCCGCGCGCCGAACCCGAAGCGCCGCGCAAGGAACAGGTCGCGTCGGAAACCGGCGCGCAGGTGCAGCCGGTCGACGTGCCCGCGCAGCCCGATCGCCTGACCGCGGAATCGATCGCCGAAGTCGAGGGCGAGGGCGGCGCGCCGGTGCCGGCGATGGCGCCGGTGGCTGGCGACCCCGCCGATGCGGCGAGCCGTCCGCCGCTGCGTTTCGAAGCCGACGCGGTGCTGCCCGGCAAGGTGCCCTACGCCAGCCCCGCGGTGCGGTTGTTCGCGCGCGAACTCGGCGTCGACCTCGCGCAGGTCGCCGGCAGCCAGCGCGGCGGGCGCATCGGCAAGGAAGACGTGCAGAAGTTCGTCAAGGCCGCGCTTTCCGGCGGCATGGCGGGAGGGGCCCCGGCCCCGACCGGTTCCGGCGGCGGCGGGCTGAACCTCATTCCGTGGCCCAAGGTCGATTTCGCCAAGTTCGGCGCGATCGAGAGCAAGCCGCTGTCGCGCATCCAGAAGATCTCCGGCGCCAACCTCGCGCGCAACTGGGCGATGATCCCGCACGTCACCCAGCACGACGATGCCGACATCACCGAGCTCGAGGCGCTGCGCGTCGCGCTCAACGAGGAAAACGCCAAGGCGATCGCCGCGGGCAAGGCCGGCAAGGTCACCATGCTCGCGTTCCTGATCAAGGCCAGCGTCGCCGCGCTGAAGAAGTACCCGACCTTCAACGCCTCGCTCGACGGCGACAACCTGGTCCTCAAGCAGTACTACCACATCGGTTTCGCCGCCGACACGCCGAACGGCCTGGTGGTGCCGGTGCTGCGCGACGCCGACCGCAAGGGCGTGGTCGAAATCGCGAAGGAAATGGGCGAACTCGCGGCGCTCGCGCGCGACGGCAAGCTCAAGCCGGAGCAGATGCAGGGCGGCTGCTTCACCATCAGTTCGCTCGGCGGCATCGGCGGCACCGCGTTCACCCCGATCATCAACGCGCCGGAAGTCGCGATCCTCGGCGTGTCGAAATCGGAGACCAGGCCGGTGTGGAACGGCGAGAAGTTCAAGCCGCGGCTGGTGCTGCCGCTGTCGCTGAGCTACGACCACCGCGTGATCGACGGCGCCGCCGCGGCGCGCTTCACCGCCTACCTCGCGCAACTGCTCGGCGACCTGCGGCGGGCGATGCTGTAGCCGATGGCGCCGCCTGCCGACATCGGCGATCGTGCGCGCGACGCGGCCGCGAACGCCGCGCGCGATGGCTGGACCGACCTGCAGCCCCTGCTGGACTACCGCCTGCTGCACGTCTCCGGCGTGACCATCACCCTCGGCGGCGTGGCCATGGCCGCGCTCGTCGCGATCGGCGCGTGGCTGCTGGCGTGGCTGTCGCGGCGCGCGCTGCTGCGCTACGCGCGGCGCCACCCGGACGTGAACCAGGCCGCGCTCTACACCGTCTCGCGCGTGGTCACCTACCTGTTCATCGTCGTCGGCGTGCTGCTCGCCTTCGACGCGATCGGCGTGTCGATCGGCAAGTTCGCGGTGTTCGCCGGCGCCCTGGGCGTGGGCCTGGGCTTCGGCCTGCAGGCGATCTTCAACAACCTCGTCGCCGGCCTGATCCTGCTGTTCGACCGCTCGCTCAAGATCGGCGATTTCATCGAACTCGACAGCGACACGCGCGGCACCGTGCGCGCCATCAACATCCGTTCCACCCGCATCACCACCAACGACAACATCGACGTGCTGGTGCCGAATTCGGATTTCATGACCAAGCAGGTCGTGAACTGGACCTACACCTCGCCGAGCCGGCGCGTGCGCGTGCCGTTCGACGTGGCCTACGGCTCCGACAAGGAACTGGTGAAGAAGGCCGCGCTGGAAGCGGCGGCGCAGGTGTCCTTCACCCTCGCCACCGAAGGCGACCAGCGCCCGCAGGTGTGGCTGGTCGGGTTCGCCGGCAGCCAGGTGAACTACGAGCTGGTGGTGTGGTTGAACGAATCGGCCTCGCGCCGCAACTCGGCGGTGAAGGCGGCCTATCTGTGGGAGCTGGACACGGCGCTGAAGGCGCACGGCATCGAGATCCCGTTCCCGCAACAGGACCTGCGCATCCGCAGCCTGTTCGGGCTGGAAGGTGCGGCGGCGCTGGCGGCGCTGCGCGCGGATGCCGGGCTGAACGGCGGCACGCCGCCGGCGAAGGCGGCGACCACGCTCGATTCCGCCGAACGCGAACAACTCGCGCGCAACGACGCGCGGATCGATACCGAGCGCGAGATGCGGGAGGACGCGGCGCGTGCGGCGTCCGACCGCGACAACGCCTCCAACGCGCCCGGCGGGCGGAAAGGCTGACAGGAGAAAGCGAATGGCGACGATCGAATCCAAGGTTCCCGACATCGGCGGCCACGGCGACGTGCCGGTGATCGAGGTGCTGGTCGCGGTCGGCGACACGGTGAAGAAGGACCAGGGCCTGGTCACGCTGGAATCGGACAAGGCGACGATGGAAGTGCCCGCCGCCGCCGACGGCGTGGTCACCGCGCTGAAGGTGAAGCTCGGCGACAAGGTCAGCGAAGGCGCGGTGATCGCGGTGATTGAAAGCGCCACTGTCGCTGCTTCCCTTCTCCCCTCGGGAGAAGGTGCCCGAAGGGCGGATGAGGGTGCGAATGCCGGTGATGCGTCCTCCTCGCGCAGTACCGAACCCTCACCCGCTGCTGCGCAGCGACCTCTCCCGGCGGGAGAGGTGAAAGCCGCGCCGCAAGCGGCTTCGTCGTCCGGGCGCAAGGCGGATCTCGAATGCGCGATGGTGGTGATCGGCGCCGGCCCTGGCGGCTACACCGCCGCGTTCCGCGCGGCCGACCTCGGCCTGGATACGGTGCTGGTCGAGCGCTACGCCAGCCTCGGCGGCGTCTGCCTCAACGTCGGCTGCATTCCGTCGAAGGCCTTGCTGCATGCCGCCGACGTGATCGAGCAGGCCGCGCATGCATCGGATTACGGCGTCGATTTCGGCGCGCCGAAGATCAACATCGATGCCTTGCGCGGCTACAAGGACAAGGTGGTCGGCCAGCTCACCAAGGGCCTGTCCGGCATGGCCAGGCAGCGCAAGGTGCGGGTGGTGCAGGGCACGGCGAAGTTCGTGTCCGCCAACGAACTCGAAATCGCCGATGCCGACGGCAAGACGCAATTGCTGCGTTTCGCGAACTGCATCATCGCCGCCGGTTCGCAGCCGGTGAAGTTGCCGTTCTTCCCGTGGGGCGACAAGCGCGTCATGGATTCCACCGACGCGCTCGACCTGGCCGACGTGCCGAAGAAGCTGCTCGTGGTCGGTGGCGGCATCATCGGCCTGGAAATGGCGACGGTGTACCGCGCGCTGGGCAGCGAGGTGACCGTGGTCGAGTTCATGCCGCAGCTGATGCCGGGCGCGGACCCCGACCTGGTCAAGCCGCTGGCGGACCGGCTGAAGAAGCAGGGCGTGGCCGTGCACCTGAAGACGAAGGTCGTCGAGGCCAAGGCGCAGAAGGCCGGCATCGCCTGCACGTTCGAAGGCGACAGCATTCCCGAATCCGGCGTGTTCGACCGCGTGCTGGTGTCGGTCGGGCGCGCGCCGAACGGCGGCAAGCTCGATGCGGAAAAGGCCGGCGTGCGCGTGGGCGAACGCGGCTTCATCGACGTCGACGCGCAGATGCGCAGCAACGTGCCGCACATCTTCGCCATCGGCGACCTGGTCGGCCAGCCGATGCTGGCGCACAAGGCCACGCACGAGGGCAAGCTCGCCGCCGAAGTCGCCGCGGGCGAGAAGAAGGAATGGGTCGCGCGGGTGATCCCGTCGGTGGCCTATACCGACCCGGAAATCGCCTGGGTCGGCGTCACCGAGACCGAGGCGAAGGCCAAGGGCCTGAAGGTCGGCGTCGGCAAGTTCCCGTGGGCGGCCTCGGGTCGCGCCATCGGCCTGTCGCGCACCGAGGGCTTCACCAAGCTCATATTCGACGAGGACAGCCACCGCATCGTAGGCGGCGGCATCGTCGGCGTGCACGCGGGCGAGCTGATCGCCGAGATCGCGCTGGCGATCGAGATGGGCTGCGAGGTCGAGGACATCGGCCACACCATCCACCCGCACCCGACCCTGAGCGAATCGGTGGGCATGGCCGCCGAGGTCTACGACGGCACCATCACCGACCTCTATCTGCCGAAGAAGAAATGACTTCCCCTCTCCCCTTGAGGGAGAGGGTGCCGACTGCGGGCGCAGGAGCGCCCGCGAACAGCGAGGCTGGCCCGAAGGGCGAGCGCCAAGGATGGCGCGAGTAACGCGGGAGAGGGGTAGCTGGCAAAGAAGAAGCCCCGGCGGAGACGGCCGGGGCTTCGGGCCCGCTCGCGATCGACGAGGAAGGTTGCAGGCCACGCCGGTGTGACCGGCCCCGGGCGCAAAGGTTCCGGGGTTCGCGGCCGGTCCGGGAGGGACTGACGACCATTGCCCGGCATTTTCCCCGCCTGCTATAATTTTTCGGCTTAGCAGGGCCGTTTTGCGGTACCCCGGCCCGACCCCGCAAGCTGAACAGGGCCGCGCGTGCACGATCCCATCGCCGCGAGCCGCCGGTCGGCGCTGCGAGCGGTGGCCGTGCAGGCCGCCGTCGCACTGCTGGTCGCGCTGGCCTTCCTTGCCGGGGACGGGACGCGTGCCGCCGCTGCGGCCGCCCTCGGCGGGCTGGCGCTGGCGCTCGGCAATGCCGTCGCCGCGACGCTGTCGCTGCGGGGCGCGGTACCGGCGCGGTTCGCCTTTGCCGCGCTGCTGGCGGGGACGACGGCGAAATGGGGGGTGGTGTTCGTGGCGCTGGGCATCGGGCTGCGGGCATGGCAACTGCCGCCGCTGCCGATGTTGGCGGGGCTGGCGACGGGATTGGTGGCCTGGTTGGCGTGCATGCGCCGGCTGGGGACGCAACGGGCGACGAAGGGTTGAGCGTGAGCGCTGAAAACACGGGCATGACCGAAGCCGCCACCGGCGGTTCGACCGAATACATCAACCACCACCTGCACTTCTGGCAGGTGAAGGTGGGCGACAGCACGTTCATGACGCTCAACGTCGACACGTTGATCTTCACCTTCGTGCTGTCGGTGCTGTTTCTGTTCTTCTTCATCCGCAGCGCGCGCAAGGCCACCTCGGGCGTGCCCGGCAAGTTCCAGGCCATCGTCGAGATCGTGGTCGGCATGGTCGACGGCCTCGTCCGCGAAACCTTCCACGGCCGCAGCAAGTTGATCGCGCCGCTGTCGATCACGATCTTCTGCCTCGTGTTCCTGATGAACTTCATGGACATGGTGCCGGTGGACCTCCTGCCGTGGGCCTGGCAGAGCGGCCACGTCGCCGCCGGCCACGATCCGGCGCACGCCTACCTGCGCGTGGTGCCCACCGCCGACCTCAACACCACGCTCGGCCTCGCGCTGGCGGTGTTCCTGCTGATCCAGGTGTTCGGCATCTCGCACAAGGGCGTCGGCGGCTTCACCAAGGAAATCTTCACCGCGCCGTTCCACGCCGAATCCACGCCGATGAAGGTCCTGCTGGCGCTGCCGAACGTGCTGCTGCGCATCATCGAGGAAGGCGTGCGCCCGCTCAGCCTGTCGCTGCGACTGTTCGGCAACATGTACGCCGGCGAGCTGATCTTCATCCTGATCGCGCTGATGACCCTCAATTCCTCGCTCGCCCACGCCAGCACCTATGCCATGGGCGCGATGCAGCTGGTCGCCGGCTTCGGCTGGACCGCGTTCCACATCCTGGTCATCACGCTGCAGGCCTTCATCTTCATGATGCTGACCATCGTCTACCTCAGCATGTCGGCCGAAAGCCACTGATCCCGCGTTCCCCTTTCGTTTTCCCTTCCACCCCGCGTAATCGCAACGATCCAACCGGAGCAACACCATGGACCACGCAACCCTCGTCGCCGAAGTTCTCAAGTTCACCGTCATCGCGGCCGGCCTCCTGATCGGCCTCGGCGCCCTCGGCACCGCGATCGGCTTCGCCATCCTCGGCGGCAAGTTCCTCGAGGGTTCGGCCCGCCAGCCGGAGCTGACCCCGATGCTGCAGACCAAGATGTTCATCGTCGCCGGCCTGCTCGACGCCGTGCCGATGATCGGCGTCGCGATCGCGCTGCTGCTGCTGTTCGCCAACCCGCTGCTGGCTTCGATCGCCTAAGCGGCGGTACACGCGGACACGGTCATCGCCGGCGACATCGCGTCGCCGGTACCAGGAGCACGTTCATGCTACCCAACCTCACCCTCGTCATTCAGGGCCTCGCGTTCTTCGCGGTGGCGTGGCTGGTGATGAAGTTCGGCTGGCCGCACATCATCGCGGCCATCGAGGAACGCCAGCAGAAGATCGCCGAAGGCCTCGCCGCCGCCGACAACGCGCAGAAGAACCTCGCCCAGGCCGAAGAAAAGGCCAACGAGGAACTGAAGGCCGCGCGCGCCAAGGCCAACGAGATCATCGACCAGGCGCACCAGCGCGCGAACCAGATCGTCGACCAGGCCAAGCAGGACGCGGTCGCCGAGGCCGGCCGGCAGAAGGCGCTGGCCGACGCCGAGATCGACGCCGCCTCCAACCGCGCCCGCGAGGAACTGCGCAAGCAGGTCTCCGCGCTGGCGGTGACCGGCGCCGAGAAGCTGCTCAAGCGCGAGATCGACGCCAACGCCCACAAGGCGCTGCTCGACGAACTGGCCGCGGAGATCTGAGCCGATGTCGCAGGCCCTGACCCTCGCCCGTCCGTACGCCCGCGCCGCGTTCGCGATCGCGCGCGATGCCGGCAAGCTGCCCGGATGGTCGGACGCGCTCGGCTTCGCCGCGCGCGTGGCCGCCGATCCGCGCGTGGCCGCGCTGCTGGGCCATCCCCGGCTCGGCCGCGAGGACGCGGTCGCGCTGCTCGCGCCTGCGGCCACTGAACAGCCGGCCGCCGACGCGGCGTTCGCCGATTTCCTCGGCCTGCTGTTCGACAACCGCCGCCTCGCCCTGCTGCCGGAAATCTCCGGCCTGTACGACGAGCTGCGCCTGGAATCCGAGCGCGTGGTCAAGGCGAAGGTCACCTCCGCCGCGGCGCTGCCGGCGGCCGAGCTCGATGCGATCAAGGCCGCGCTCAAGCAGCGCTTCGGCCGCGAGGTCGAGGTCGAAACCGACCTCGATCCGTCGCTGATCGGCGGTGCGGTGATCGACGCCGGCGACGTGGTCATCGATGGCTCGCTGCGCGGCAAGCTGGAGCGGCTGCAGGCCACGCTCGCGCAATAACGCAACGCATACGCATTCAATCGAACGCCGGCGGCGACGCCGGCACACCAGGAAACACCGATGGCCAACACGACGCTCAACCCGTCCGAAATCAGCGAACTGATCAAGACCCGCATCGAGAAGGTGAAGCTCGCCGCCGAGGCGCGCAACGAAGGCACCGTGACCAGCGTGTCCGACGGCATCGTGCGCATCCACGGCCTCGCCGACGTGATGCAGGGCGAAATGATCGAACTGCCGGGCAACACCTTCGCGCTGGCGCTGAACCTGGAGCGCGACTCCGTGGGCGCGGTGGTGCTCGGCGACTACGAGCACCTGCGCGAAGGCGACACCGCCAAGACCACCGGCCAGATCCTGTCGGTGCCGACCGGCCCGGCGCTGCTCGGGCGCGTGGTCAACGCGCTGGGCGAGGCGATCGACGGCAAGGGCCCGATCAACGCCGACACCAAGGCGCCGGTGGAATGCATCGCGCCGGGCGTGGTGTGGCGCAAGTCGGTGTCGCAGCCGGTGCAGACCGGCTACAAGTCGGTCGACAGCATGATCCCGATCGGCCGCGGCCAGCGCGAGCTGATCATCGGCGACCGCCAGACCGGCAAGACCGCGCTGGCGATCGACGCGATCATCAACCAGAAAGACTCCGGCATTAAGTGCATCTACGTGGCGATCGGGCAGAAGAACTCGACCATCGCCAACATCGTGCGCAAGCTGGAAGAGTTCGGCGCGATGGCCTACACCACGGTCGTCGCCGCCTCGGCCTCCGAGTCGGCCGCGATGCAGTACATCGCCGCCTACTCCGGCTGCACCATGGGCGAGTACTTCCGCGACCGCGGCGAGGACGCGCTGATCATCTACGACGACCTGTCCAAGCAGGCCGTGGCCTACCGCCAGATCTCGCTGCTGCTGCGCCGCCCGCCGGGCCGCGAAGCCTACCCGGGCGACGTGTTCTACCTGCACAGCCGCCTGCTCGAGCGCGCCGCGCGCGTGTCCGAGGAGTACGTGGAGAAGTTCACCAACGGCGCGGTGAAGGGCAAGACCGGTTCGCTGACCGCGCTGCCGATCATCGAGACCCAGGCCGGCGACGTGTCCGCGTTCGTGCCGACCAACGTGATCTCGATCACCGACGGCCAGATCTTCCTCGAAACCGACCTGTTCAACGCCGGCATCCGCCCGGCGGTGAACGCCGGCATCTCGGTGTCGCGCGTGGGCGGCGCGGCGCAGACCAAGATCATGAAGAAGCTCTCGGGCGGCATCCGCATCGCGCTCGCGCAGTACCGCGAGCTCGCCGCGTTCGCCCAGTTCGCCTCCGACCTGGACGACGCCACCCGCAAGCAGCTCGAGCGCGGCCAGCGCGTGACCGAGCTGATGAAGCAGAAGCAGTACGCGCCGATGTCGGTCGCCGAGCAGGCGCTGTCGATCTACGCCGTGGACAAGGGCTACATGGACGACGTTCCCGTCGGCAAGATCGGCGCGTTCGAGGACGCCCTGCACGCGCACTTCGCCAACACCGCCGGCGCGCTGATGAAGTCGGTGGCCGCGACCGGCGACTGGAACGACGAGATCGAGGCCGCGTTCAAGAAGGGCATCGAGGACTTCAAGGCGACCGGCAGCTGGTGAGCGCCGGGATTCGGGATTGGAGATTGGGGATTCGCAATGGCGAATTCCGTTCCTGACGAATCCCGAATCACGAATCCCCAATCCCGAGCGAGCAAAGCGAGCGATACATGGCAGGCGGACGCGAAATCAAGACGAAGATCAAGAGCGTGCAGAACACCCGCAAGGTGACGCGCGCGCTCGAAATGGTCTCGGCCTCCAAGATCCGCAAGGCGCAGGAGCGGATGAAGGCCTCGCGCCCGTACGCGCGCGCGATGCGCCAGGTCATCGGCCACCTCGCCCAGGCGAATTCCGAATACCGGCATCCCTACCTGGTCGAGCGCGCGGACGTGAAGCGCGTCGGCTACATCATCGTCTCCTCCGACCGCGGCCTCGCCGGCGGCCTCAACAACAACCTGTTCCGCAAGCTGCTGGTCGAGATCCGCGGCTGGCAGGACAAGGGCGTCGAGGTCGACGTCGTCACCATCGGCCAGAAGGCCTCGGTGTTCTTCCGCCGGCTCAAGGTCGGGATGCTGGCCTCGGTCACCCACCTCGGCGACACCCCGCGCGTCGAGCAGCTGGTCGGCGTGATCAAGGTGATGCTGGACGCCTACACCGAGGGCCGCGCCGACCGCGTGTTCCTCTGCTACAACGATTTCGTCAACACCATGACCCAGCGCGCGGCCTTCGACCAGCTGCTGCCGCTGCCGGCGGCGGAGACGCAGGTCGCCCGCCACGACTGGGACTACATCTACGAACCCGACGCGCAGGCGGTGCTGGAACACGTGCTGACCCGCTACGTCGAATCGCTGGTGTACCAGGCGGTGATGGAGAACGTCGCCTCCGAGCACGCCGCGCGCATGGTCGCGATGAAGGCCGCGAGCGACAACGCCAACAAGCTGATCGACACCCTGAACCTCGTCTACAACAAGGCGCGGCAGGCGGCGATCACCCAGGAAATTTCGGAAATCGTCGGCGGTGCGGCGGCGGTTTGATTCGAACACCACTGTAGGAGCGGCCTCGGCCGCGACCTGCGAATCGCGCCCAAATGGGCGCTCCTACAAAAGCAAATTGAGAGTCTGAGGAAAGAGTGATGAGCAACCAGGGCAAGATCGTCCAGATCATCGGCGCCGTCGTCGACGTCGAGTTCCCGCGCGAGAGCGTGCCGAAGGTGTACGACGCGCTGAAGGTGCAGAACACCGACATCACGCTGGAAGTGCAGCAGCAGCTCGGCGACGGCGTCGTGCGTTGCATCGCGCTCGGCTCCACCGACGGCCTGAAGCGCAACCTGATCGCCGACAACACCGGCCGCGCGATCTCGGTGCCGGTCGGAACCGGCACGCTGGGCCGGATCATGGACGTGCTCGGCAACCCGATCGACGAGGCCGGCCCGGTCAAGGCCGACGCGACGTGGGAAATCCACCGCGCGGCGCCGAGCTACGAGGACCAGGCCTCGACCACCGAGCTGCTGGAAACCGGCATCAAGGTGATCGACCTGATGTGCCCGTTCGCCAAGGGCGGCAAGGTCGGCCTGTTCGGCGGCGCCGGCGTGGGCAAGACCGTGAACATGATGGAACTCATCAACAACATCGCGACCGAGCACTCGGGCCTGTCGGTGTTCGCCGGCGTGGGCGAGCGTACCCGCGAGGGCAACGACTTCTACCACGAGATGCAGGAATCGGGCGTCGTCAACGTCGTCGACTTCGAGAAGTCGAAGGTGGCGATGGTGTACGGCCAGATGAACGAGCCGCCGGGCAACCGCCTGCGCGTCGCGCTGACCGGCCTGACCATGGCCGAGTACTTCCGCGACGAGGGCCGCGACGTGCTGCTGTTCGTCGACAACATCTACCGCTACACCCTGGCCGGCACCGAAGTGTCGGCGCTGCTCGGCCGCATGCCGTCGGCGGTGGGCTACCAGCCCACGCTCGCCGAGGAAATGGGCGTGCTGCAGGAACGCATCACCTCGACCAAGACCGGTTCGATCACCTCGATCCAGGCCGTGTACGTGCCCGCGGACGACCTGACCGACCCGTCGCCGGCGACCACCTTCGCCCACCTCGACGCCACCGTCGTGCTGTCGCGCAACATCGCCTCGCTCGGCATCTACCCGGCGGTGGACCCGCTCGACTCGACCTCGCGCCAGCTCGACCCGAACGTGATCGGCAACGAGCACTACGACACAGCGCGCCGCGTGCAGTCGACGCTGCAGAAGTACAAGGAACTGAAGGACATCATCGCGATCCTGGGCATGGACGAGCTGTCGGAAGAGGACAAGCTGGCCGTGGCCCGCGCGCGCAAGATCGAGCGCTTCTTCAGCCAGCCGTTCCACGTCGCCGAAGTGTTCACCGGCTCGCCCGGCAAGTACGTGCCGCTGAAGGACACCATCCGCGGCTTCAAGGGCATCGTCGACGGCGAGTACGACCACCTGCCGGAGCAGGCGTTCTACATGGTCGGCTCGATCGAGGAAGCGGCCGAGAAGGCGAAGAAGCTCGCCGCCTAAGCGGCGAGCTTCCGGGATTCGGGATTCGGGATCAGAGATTCGTAGAAGCGGGTGGCGGTGACGGGTAGTGTGGTTCGCGGAGCGTGCAGCGCTCGTGCGAATCCCCAATCCCCAATCCCCGATCCCGTTTCCGAGCGAAGCGAGGAAACATGGCATCCACCATCCGTTGCGACATCGTCAGCGCCGAAGCCGAGATCTTCCACGGCGAGGCGACCCTGGTCGTCGTCACCGGCGAACTCGGCGAACTGGGCATCGCGCCCAAGCACGCGCCGCTGATCACCCGCCTCAGGCCCGGCAAGGTCGTCGTCACCCAGCCCAACGGCGAGGTGCTCGACTTCGCCATCTCCGGCGGCATCCTCGAGGTGCAGCCGACGGTGGTGACCGTGCTCGCCGACACCGCGGTGCGCGCGCAGGACATCGACGAAGCCGCCGTGCGCGCGGCCAAGGAAGAGGCCGAACGCATCCTCACCCGCCGCGGCGAGGCGATGGAGATCGCCGAGGCGCAGGCGCGGCTGGCCGAAGTCACCGCGCAGCTGCAGGCATTGGAGCGCCTGCGCAAGAACCTCAAGCACTGAGCGGGAACCTGCTGCGCTCGGCAGCTCGCGGCGGTTCCCGATCGAGATCGACCCCGAACGCCGGCGCAAGCCGGCGTTTTCGTTCCGCGGTTCAGGCGCCGCGCTTCTTGTACACCCAGTGCCGCGACAGCAGGAAGCCGATTCCGCCGGTGAGCAGGTCGGCGCCTGGCTTGAGCAGCTGCGCCCAGTGCAGGCCGGCATGGCTGTCGATCGTCGCCACCAGCCAGGTGTTCACGATGGTCAGCACCAGCCACATGGCCACGAAGCGCAGCGCCGCATGCCGGCCGACGTGGGTGTCCTCGCCGGCGAAGGTCCACTTGCCGTTGAGCCAGAAGCCGAGCATCGCGCCGGCGAAGCGGCCGATCACGTTCGCCGGTTCCACCGGCATCACCCACTGGCTGAGGACCAGCATCAGCCCGTATTCGAGCAGCCATTGCGCCAGGCCGATGACCGCGTAGCCGCCGAGGTGGCGACGCAGGCTCATGGCGGGGAACCGGGGATGAAGCGCATGGGCGGGCAGTTTGCGGGGAGCGCCGCATCGTAGCAGCGGCCGCGGCTAGAATCGCGGCATGACCGCCACTCCTTCCGTCCCTCCGCTGCATGTCGTGATCCTCGCCGCGGGCGAGGGCAAGCGCATGAAGTCGGCCCTGCCCAAGGTGCTGCAGCCGATCGCGGGGCGGCCGATGCTGGCGCACGTCGTCGACGCGGCGCGCGCGTTGCAGCCGGCCGCGATCCACGTCGTTTACGGCCACGGCGGCGATGCGGTGCGTTCCGCGTTCGCCGACCAGCCGGGCCTGCTCTGGGCCGAACAGGCGCGACAGCTCGGCACCGGGCATGCGGTGCGACAGGCGATGCCGGACGTCCCCGACGGCGCGCAGGTGCTGGTGCTCTACGGCGACGTGCCGTTGATCGAAGCCGGCACGCTCAAGCGCCTGCTCGCCGCGCCGGGGCGGCTCGCGGTGCTGGTCGCCGACCTCGACGACCCGACCGGCTACGGTCGCGTCGAGCGCGATGCCGAAGGCCGGGTCGCGCGCATCGTCGAGGAGAAGGACGCGGACGACGCGCAGAAGCGCATCCGCACCATCAACACCGGCATCATCGCCGCCGAGTCCACCGCGCTGAAGCACTGGCTCGATGCGCTATCGAACGACAACGCCCAGGGCGAGTACTACCTCACCGACGTGTTCGCGCAGGCCGCGGCCGAGTTCAGCGCGGCGGAAATGGTGCACGTGGCCGATCCGCTGGAAACCGAGGGCGCGAACGATCCGTGGCAGCTCGCGCGGCTGGAGCGCGCGTTCCAGCGGCGGCAGGCGCGCGCGCTGTGCCTGGCCGGGGTGCGCGTCGCCGATCCGGCGCGGCTCGACATCCGCGGCAACGTGCGCGCCGGGCGCGACGTCTGGATCGACGCCGGCGTGGTGCTGGAAGGGGAAGTCGAACTCGGCGACGGCGTGCGCATCGGCCCGTTCTGCCGGCTGAAGGACGTGCGGCTCGCCGCCGGCACCGAAGTCCGCGCGCATTGCGACCTCGAGGGCGCGCGCACCGAGGGCGCGGTGCACATCGGCCCGTTCGCGCGGCTGCGGCCGGGCACGGTGCTCGCCGACGGCGCGCACATCGGCAATTTCGTCGAAACCAAGAACGCGCGCATCGGCGTCGGCAGCAAGGCCAACCACCTCGCCTACCTCGGCGACGCCATCGTCGGCGCGGGCGTCAACGTCGGCGCCGGCACCATCACCTGCAACTACGATGGCGTGAACAAGTCGACCACGACCATCGGCGACGGCGCCTTCATCGGGTCCAACAGTTCGCTGGTGGCGCCGGTGGCCATCGGCGCGGACGCGACCATCGGCGCCGGCTCGGTGATCGGCAAGGACGCGCCGGCGGGCAAGCTCACCGTCGCGCGCGCCAAGCAGCTCACGCTCGAGGGCTGGCGGCGGCCGACCAGGAAGCCCAAGGCCTGAAGCCGCGCATCCCCCGTCCCCGCTTCACCGGCGGGCGGTAAACTGGCCGCCTCGCTTCCAGGGAATCCCCCGCATGTGCGGCATCGTCGGCGCGATCGCGGATCGCGATGTGGTCCCGGTCCTGATCGAGGGACTGAAGCGTCTCGAATACCGCGGCTACGATTCGGCCGGCATCGCCGTGGTCGCGGCCGACCAGGTGCGCCGCGTGCGCCGTACCGGGCGCGTGGCGGAAATGGAAAGCGCCGCGCTGGCCGAGGATTTCCAGGCGCCGCTCGGCATCGGCCACACCCGCTGGGCGACGCATGGCGGCGTGACCGAGGGCAACGCCCACCCGCACATCAGCCACGGCGAACTCGCGCTGGTGCACAACGGCATCATCGAGAACCACGAACAGCAGCGCGAGCGCCTGCGCGCGCTCGGCTACGAGTTCGAATCGCAGACCGACACCGAGGTCATCGCCCACCTCATCCACCACTACCGCGCGCAAGGCGATTCGCTGCTGGTCGCGCTGCAGCGCGCGGTGAAGGAACTGGACGGCGCCTACGCGCTGGCGGTCATCGACAAGCGCGATCCGTCGACCCTGGTCGCCGCGCGCATGGGTTGCCCGCTGCTGGTCGGCCTGGGCGAAGGCGAGAACTTCGTCGCCTCCGACGTCTCCGCCATCATTTCGGCCACGCGCCGGGTGATCTTCCTCGAGGAAGGCGACAGCGCCGAAGTCACCCGCGACGGCGTGCGCGTGTTCGACGCGAACGATGCGCCCGTGCAACGCGAGGTGCACGTCTCCGACGTGTCGCTGGCCTCGCTGGAACTGGGCCCGTACCGGCACTTCATGCAGAAGGAGATCCACGAGCAGCCGCGCGCGATCGCCGACACCATCGAGGCGGCGATCGACGACAACGCGTTCTCGCCGGAGCTGTTCGGCGCCGACGCCGAAGCGGTGCTGCGCGACATCGAGGCGGTGCAGATCCTCGCCTGCGGCACCAGCTACTACGCGGGGCTGGTCGCGCGCTACTGGATCGAGGCCATCGCCGGCATCCCGTGCGCGGTCGACATCGCCAGCGAGTACCGCTACCGCGACGTGGTCGCCAACCCGAAGCAGCTGGTCGTCACCATTTCCCAGTCCGGCGAGACGCTGGACACGATGGAAGCGCTGAAATACGCGAAATCGCTCGGGCAGCAGCGCACGCTGTCGATCTGCAACGTGCCCGAAAGCGCGATCCCGCGCGCCAGCCGCCTCGTCTACTACACCCGCGCCGGCGCCGAGATCGGCGTGGCCTCGACCAAGGCCTTCACCACGCAGCTGGTCGCGCTGTTCATCCTCACCTGCACGCTGGCGAAACTGCGTGGCCGGCTCGACGCGGTGCAGGAAGCCGCGTTCCTCGACGGCCTGCGCCAGCTGCCGGGCAGCGTGCAGCACGCGCTCAACCTCGAGCCGCAGGTCGCGGTCTGGGCGGACAGGTTCGCGCCGAAGCAGCACGCGCTGTTCCTCGGCCGTGGCATGCACTACCCGATCGCGCTGGAAGGCGCGTTGAAGCTCAAGGAAATCTCCTACATCCACGCCGAGGCCTATCCCGCCGGCGAGCTCAAGCACGGGCCGCTGGCGCTGGTCGACGCGGAGATGCCGGTGGTGGTGATCGCGCCCAACGATTCGCTGCTGGAGAAGGTGAAGTCCAACATCCAGGAAGTGCGCGCGCGCGGCGGCGAGATGTTCGTGTTCGCCGACGCCGACAGCCATTTCGGCGAATCCGATGGCGTGCACGTGATCCGCACCCCGCGCCATGTCGGCGTGCTCTCGCCGGTGGTGCACGCGATCCCGGTGCAGCTGCTCGCCTACCACGCCGCGCTGGCGCGCGGCACCGACGTGGACAAGCCGCGCAACCTCGCGAAATCGGTCACGGTGGAGTGACGCCATGGAACCTTCCCCGACGCAAACGCCCCGTTCCCGCCCGCCGCGCAGCCGGCGCATGGCGCGGGCATCGGCGCTGTCGCTGCTGGCGTGCGCGGCGATGCTGCCGCACCCGGCGCGCGCCTCGTTCCTGAGCGGCGATGCGCTGGACACCGCGGCCAACGTCATTTCCTGGTTCGCGCTGCTGATCGTGCCGGTGGTGCTGGTCACCGTGTTCTGGCTGGTGCACATCCTGCCGGAGAAGATCGCGGAGAAGCGCCGCCATCCGCAGCTGGAAGCGATCAAGACGCTGTGCCTGCTGTCGCTGTTCTTCGGCGGGCTGCTGTGGCCGATCGCCTGGCTGTGGGCCTACACCAAGCCGGTGCTGCACAAGCTGGCCTACGGCACCGACGTCGACGAGCACGATCGCGGCGACGCGCTCGCGCCGCTGCACGACGCCGGGATCGAACGCCACCACCACGCGCACGCCGCGGTCCCCGCGCCCGCCGCCGCGCCCGCGCGCGACGACCGCCAGGACGAAGTCGACGCGCTCCAGCGCCGGATCCAGTCGCTGGAAATGGCGCTGGCGATGGCCAACGGCCCGGCCCCCGCCGGCGATGCAAGGGATTCCGGCCAGGCCGGGGAGTGATCCGTGGAAATCATCCTGCTGCTGGTCTATTCGTTCTTCGTGTGGCTGGTGTTCTTCAAGTTCAAATGGCTGCCGTGGAACTTCGTCACCCAGGTCATCGTGGTCTCGCTGCCGGTGTTCGCCCTGGCCGCGACGATCCTCATCCTCAACGTGGTCGCGCCCTCGTCGTCCGACGTGCGCGTGGTGAACTACGTCGTGCAGGTGGTGCCGCGCGTTCCCGGGCGCGTGATCGACGTGCCGGTCGAAGCCAACCGCCCGGTGAAGAAGGGCGACGTGCTGTTCCGCATCGACCCGGTGCCGTACCGGCAGGATCTCGCGGCGCTGGAAGCGAAGGTGCCGGAACTCTCGGCCAAGCTCGATAGCGCGCGCGCGTACCAGCGCGAACTCGACCAGCAGCTGGGTTCAACGCGCGCGGCGCGCGAAGCGGTGGCCTCGCGCCTGGCCCTGGCCGAACGGCGCGAACGCCAGACCGGCGAACTGTCGCGCACCGGCGCCGGTCCCGAGTTCGACCACGAGCAGGCGCGGACCGAAGCGCAGAGCCTGCGCTCGGAACTCGCCGCCGCCACGGCGCAGGTGTCCCAGGTGCGGCAGAAGCTGTCCGCGCGCACCGCCGACGGCGACCTGTCCGAAGTGGCGCAGGCGCGCGCCGCGCTGCAACAGCTGCAGGCGCAGATCGTGCAGGCGCGCTGGCAGCTCGACCAGACCACCGTGCGCGCGCCCGCCGACGGCACCGTCATCAACCTGCAATTGCGCGAGGGTTCCTACGCCGCGAACCTGCCGCTGACGCCGGTGATGAGCTTCGTCGAGCGCGAGCAATGGGTGCTGGCGATGTTCGCGCAGAACGAGCTGGGCAACGTCGAGCCCGGCAACGAGGCGGAAATCGCGCTCAGGACGCATCCGAACCGGATCATCAAGTGCGAGGTCGATTCGATCGTGTGGGCCTCGGGCCTGGGCCAGTTGCCGATCAGCGGCATGGTCCCGCAAACGGGCGTGCAGCCGGTTCCGCCCGGGCGCATCCCGGTGCGCCTGCGCCTTGCCGGCAAGGACAAGGATGCATTCCTGCCGATGGGCGCGCAGGGCCAGGGCGCGATCTACACCGAACACGGCACGCTGCTGCACATGATCCGCAAGGTGATGATCCGCGTCAGCTCCAAGCTCGATTGGCTGGTGCTCAAACTGCACTGAGGCCGCCATGTCCCCCGCTTCCCGACCGCGTTTCCCCCTTGCGCGCCGCGCGCTGGCGGCGAGCCTCCTCGCCTCGCTCGCGGCTTGCGCGGTGTTGCCCGAACCCACCGGCGCGGACGTGCGGACGCAGGCGCTCGGCGGCATCGCGATTCCGCCCAACTGGTCGGCCGCGTCGAGCGCGGCGCAGGTCGACCAGGGCTGGCTGGCGAGCTTCGACGATCCGGTGCTGACCGGGCTCGTGCACGAGGCGCTGGCCAACAACCCCGACCTGCGCATCGCCGCGGCGCGGCTGGAGCAGGCCAACGCGCAGGTCGACATCGCCCAGGCCCAGCTCAAGCCCGGCATCGGCCTGCTCGGGCGCGCGGGTTCCAAGCCGGTCGCGGACATGGTGCCGCTGCTGAGCGGCGCGATGCTGCGCCTGTCGTGGGAAATCGACTTGTGGGGCCGCTTGCGCTACGGGCGCAACGCCGCGATCGCGATGCGCGATGCGAGCGGCGCGGACTACCGCTACGCGCAGCAATCCCTGGCCGCGGCGGTGGCGCGCGCGTGGTTCGTCGCCTGCGAAACCCGGCAGCAGCAGGCATTGGCCGGCGAGATGGTGCAGTCGGCGCAGGCGCTGTTGCAGCTGGCCGGGGAGCGCCGGCGCATCGGCGCCGGCAGCGACGGCGACGTGCTCGCCGCGCGCGCCGGCCTCAACGATTACGAGGATGCGCGGCAGCAGGTCGAACTCGCGCATCGCCAGGCGCTGCGCGCGCTGGAACTGCTGCTGGGCCGCTATCCCGGCGCCAACCTCGCCGCGTCCGCCACGCTCGCGCCATTCCCCGCGCCGGTGCCCGCGGGCATCCCGATGGACGTGCTCGAACGCCGACCGGACATGCTCGCCGCCGAACGCCGCGTCGCCGCGGCCTTCGACAAGGTCGGCGAAGCCCGCGCCGCGATGCTGCCGACGCTGTCGCTGTCGGCCGGCTACGGCCGCCTCAGCAACGAGGTGCTGGCGACCCGCGACGACTTCGAACGCACCATCTCCAGCATCACCGGCACCGCCGCCGTGCCGTTGTACAGCGGCGGCGCGCTCGGCGGGCAGGTCGCGCTGCGCACCGCCGAACAGAAGCAGGCCGTCGCGGACTACGCGCGGCGCGCGCTGATCGCGCTCGGCGAGGTCGAGGGCGCGCTCAATGCCGAGCGCATCCTCGGCGAGCGCGAACGCATCCTCGAGGACACCGTCGCATCCAGCCGCGAGGCATCGCGCCTCGAACAGATCGCCTACCGCGTCGGCAAGTCCGACCTGCGCGCGGTCAACCAGCGCCGGCTCGCCGGCTGCGCGGCCGAAATCGCGCTGCTGGCGGTGCAGCGCGAGCGCCTGGCGCGCCGCGTCGACCTGTACCTGGCGCTCGGCGGCGGTTTCGACGCGCCCGCCGCGCCCGCCGGCGGATGACGCCGTCGGCGCAACGGAAAAAGCCCGGCATTCGCCGGGCTTTTCGCATCTCCTCCCGCGGCCTTTACTTCGGCGCGTAGCGCAGGTTCAAGCCGTATTCGCGACCGGGCTGGTTGTACCAGGCCACGGTTTCGTAATGGCGGTCGAACACATTGGTCGCGCGCGCCTGCAGCGTCCAGTCGCTGTCGAACGCGTATTCGAAGCGCAGGTCGGTGGTGGCGAAACCACCCAGCCGCACCGTGTTGGCCGCGTCGTCGTAACGCGGGCCGGAGCCGTTGAGCGTGGCGCCGATGCGGAGCGCGCCGAACGCGCGGTCCAGGTCGATGCGTCCGGTATCGCGCGCGCGGCGCGGCAGCCAGTTGCCGTCGTTGGAGCCGCTTTCGCTGCGCGGGTCGGCGTGGCTCAACTGCGCGCCGACGTCCCAACCTGCGAGCGTCGCATCGATCGTGAACTCGACGCCGCGGATGCGCGCCCGGTCGATGTTGTTGGGCAGGAACAGCGCCGCATCGTAGGAGATCAGGTCGTCGACGCGCGTTTCGTAGGCGTTCAACGTCCAGTTCCAGCGTTCACCGCGTTGCGAAAGGCCGAGGTTCGCGCTGCGCGAGGTTTCCGGCTTCAGGCCGGGATTGCTGTAAAACGGGTAGTACAGGTCGTTGAAGGTCGGTGCCTTGAACGCGGTGCCGTAGCTGGCCGTGAGCTTGAAGTCGCGGCCGAAGTCCAGGCCCCAGCCGAGGCTGCCGGTCGCGTGGCTGCCGAACTGCTCGTTGTCGTCGTTGCGCAGGCTGGCTTGCCATTGCTGCGCGCCGAAGCGGCCGAGGTATTCGGCGTACACGCCGGTGTTGTCGCGGCGGTCGACGGAGAAGGGCGTGTCGCTGTCGATGCGGTCGCGCTGCCAGTCCGCGCCGACGCTCAGCAGCTGCCCGTCGGCCACGCGGAAATCGCCCTGCAGCGAGGCGGTGGTGCGATGCGTGTCGAAATTGCCGACGTGGGTCGTGGTGCCGGCGTGGTCGTTGAAGCTGTTGTCGGAGTCGTCGTCGCTGCGGCCAAGCTGCGCGTTCACCGCGACGCGTTGCGAAGGCGTCCAGGCGAGCTTCGCCGACAGCGCCTGCTGCACGTTGTCGGCTTCGTTGCCGCCATAGTTGCTGCCGTCGTATTCGTTGAACGCCTCGGCGCGCAGCGCGTGCGCTTCGAGCTTCACCGTGTCGCCGAGGTCGACGCCGCCGCGCAGGTTGAGCGAGGCGTTGCGGTAGCCGTCGCGGTCGGGTTCGTCGACGAAGCAGCCGGCGAACAGCGTCGCCGATCCATTGCAGGCATTGATGCCGTCGGTGCGCTGCCAGGCGAAATCCGCGCCGTACCAGCCGCGTTCGTTGCCGCCGCCGATGCCGGCGCTGGCTTCGCGCAGGTGATTGCTGCCGATGCCGACGCGGAAGCGCGGCGCGAACGCGCCATGGTCGCGGCGGGTGAAGATCTGGATCACGCCGCCGACCGCTTCCGAGCCGTACAGGCTCGAGCGCGGGCCGCGCACGATCTCGATGCGGTCGATCTGTTCGACCGGGATGTCCTGGAACGACACCAGGCCCGCGGTCGCCGAACCGATGCGCACGCCGTCGACCAGCACCAGCACCTGGTCGGATTCGGTGCCGCGCAGGAACAGCGTGCTGATCTTGCCCGGGCCGCCCTGGTTGCCGAGGTCGATGCCGGCGCGGCCGCGCAACAGCTCGGGCAGGTCGCGCGCCTGGCTGCGCTCGATCGCGTCGCGGTCGATCACCTGCACCGGGAACAGGCTGTCGGCGACGGACGTGGACGTGCGGGTGGCGGTGACCACGACCTGGTCGAGGTCGGCGGCGGTTTGCGCCGAAGCGACGGCGGGCAAGGCCAGCGCGATGGCGAACGAAAGGGAACGCAGCAGCATGTGGACGGACTCCGGCGCGCACGCCCGCGCGCAAGGGATTTTCGGGAGTCGCGCGCGGAAGCAGCTGCAGGCCGTCGGAACGGACGCCGCCGCGATGCCCGCCGCATCGCAACCAGTACGCTCCGTGGCCGGTCTCCGGACTCGCGAGTGGATGCGGATGTCCGCGTCCGGCCGAAGCGCCTTCCCGTGCAGCTGCACAGTGGCGGATGCCTCGGCCTGTCTCGCTTACCGTTGCGGGGGCAGTGCCGGAATGGCCGCGCGCGTTGGCGCGGCGTCACCGGCTTCCCGTTTCAACCCGTCGGCGAATGCCTTCGGGTCACCGCGAAGCGCGGCAATTGTAACGGATGCGGGGCCGCCGGCCGTAGCAGCGCCATCCAGCGAGGTGTTTTTTTGCGAAAGCGCGCACCGGTCGCGCTCGAGAGCGCTCCTACAACAGCCCGGCTCAGGATTCTTCGTCGTGCGCGTCGTCAATGCTGGCGAGTTCGAGCGCGGGTTCCGCGTGCGCGGGCACGGTCGTGGTCACCGGCGCCGCGGCCGGGCGGTGTCGCGGTGGCGGCAGCAGCGCGATCGCCGCTTCGGCTTCCTGCGCGAGCTGTTGCCGGCGCGGTTCGGGCACGTCCTGCCAGTGGCAGTCGCACAGCGCGCCTTCCAGCGCGTACAGCAGGTTCATGGTCGGCTTGAAGCCGGCGCGGCGCACGCGCATGAACGCCTCGACCGGGCCGATCGCGACCAGGTCGGCTTCGGTGCGCAGGCCCACCTGCCGCAGCCAGGCCGCGGACTTGGGGCCGATATTGCGCAGCTTGGGCGTGGCGGCGGGCATCGCGTCCCTGCGGATTTCAGGTCGATGCTTGTAGGAACGCATTCGCGATGGCTTCGAGGCCAACCTGGTCCTCGGCGTCGAAGCGCGCGCGCCTGGGGCTGTCGAGGTCGAAGACCCCGACCAGGGCGCCGTCGGCGGCCACCAGCGGCACCACCAGTTCGGAATTGCTGGCCGAATCGCAGGCGATGTGGCCGGGAAAGGCGTGCACGTCCTCGATGCGCTGGGTCGTGCGCGTGCGCGCGGCCGCGCCGCAGACGCCCTTGTCGAGCGGGATCCGCACGCAGGCCGGCAGCCCCTGGAACGGGCCGACCACCAGTTCGGCGCCGTCGAAGAAGTAGAAGCCGACCCAGTTCAGGCCCGGTAGCGCGTGGTAGACCAGCGCGGACAGGTTGGCGGCGTTGGCGATGCGGTCGCGTTCGCCGTGCAGCAGCGCGCGCGCCTGCTCCAGCAGCTGCGCGTACTGTTCGGGCTTGCTGCCGCTCAGTTCGATGGCGGAAAAGCTCATGCACGCAGTGTACGCGGCTTGCTACAGTCCGCGCATGCACGGCTTCTACGTCACCGGCACCGACACCGGCATCGGCAAGACGCATTCCAGCGCGGCGCTGCTGCACGCGTTGCGCGCGCGGGGCTTGCGCGCGACCGGGATGAAGCCCGTGGCCAGCGGTTGCGAACGCATCGATGGCGCATGGAAGAACGCGGACGCGCTCGCGCTGCTCGACGCCAGCGATCCGCGGCCCGCGTACGCGGACTGCAACCCGTTCGCGCTGCCGTTGCCGCTGGCGCCGGAACTGGCCGCGCGCGACGCGGGCGTCGACGTCGGGTTGCAGGCGATCCTCGATGCGCATGCGCGCCTCGCCGCATCCGCCGACGCGGTGGTGGTCGAAGGCGTCGGCGGCTGGGCCGCGCCGCTGTCGTCCTCGCTGATGCAGGCCGACCTGGTGCGCGCGCTGGAGCTGCCGGTCGTGCTCGTCGTCGGATTGCGCCTGGGCTGCCTCAACCACGCGCTGCTCAGCGCGCGCGCCATCGCCGCCGACGGCTGCCGGCTGGTCGGCTGGATCGCGAACGCGATCGACCCGGGCATGGAGGCGGTCGACGACAACGTGGCGATGCTCGCCGCGCGGCTGCCGGCGCCGTGCTGGGGACGGCTGCCGTTCGAACCCGCGGCCGATGCCGCCGCCTCGGCGCGTTTGCTCAGGCTTCCGGACTGACCCCACTTCCGGCAGGGGTCAGGATCGCGGACGAGGCTATACTCCCCGGTACAGGAATCCTGCCCCTTTTTTCATGAGGCCGCACATGCGTCGACCCTCCGTCTTGCTGTCCCTCGTGGCGTTGTCCGTGCTGGCGAGCGCCGCTTGTTCGAAGAAGCAGGATGCGACGGGCGGGCAGATGCCGCCGCCGGAAGTCGGCGTCCAGACCCTGCAGCCGGCCACGATCCCGCTGCAGCGCGACCTGGTCGGGCGCCTGTCCGCGTTCCGCAGCGCCGACGTGCGCGCGCGCGTTCCGGGCGTGCTGCAGCGCCGGGTGTACGCGGAAGGCAGCGACGTGCGCAAGGGCGAGGTGCTGTTCCTGATCGATCCCGCGCCGCTGCAGGCCGCGCTCGGCCAGGCCAAGGCTTCGCAGGCCACGGCCCAGGCCAACTACGCCAATGCGAAGTCCGCCGCCGACCGCGCGCGCAAGCTGATCGGGCAGAAGTTCATTTCGCAGTCCGATTACGACAACGCCATCGCCGCCGAACGCAGCGCCGCCGCGGCGCTGCAGTCCGGGCGCGCCGCGGTCGACGCCGCCGAAATCAACCTCGGCTACGCCACCGTGCGCGCGCCGATCGACGGCCGCGCCGGGCGCCAGCAGGTGACCGAAGGCGCGCTGGTCGGCGAGGGCGCGGCGACGCTGCTCACCACCGTCGACCAGATCGATCCGCTGTACGTGGATTTCTCGGTCAGCGCCGAGGAACTGGCGGCCGCGCGCCGCGCCAGCGACGGCAGCGGCAGCCGCGACGTGCAGGTCATCCTGCCCGACGGCAGCGCGTATTCGCGCCCCGGCACGCTGGACTTCACCGCCGACGTGGTCGATCCCTCGACCGGCGCGGTCGCGCTGCGCGCGCGCCTGCCCAATCCCGAGCACCAGTTGCTGCCGGGCACCTTCGTCAAGCTGCGCGCCACCCTCAGCGAGCAGCGCGAGGCCTACCGCATCCCGCAGACCGCGGTGCAGCGCGACGCGCAGGGCGCGTTCGTGTTCGTGGTCGACCAGGCCGGCAAGGCGCAGCGCAAGGACATCGACGCGAGCGTGATGGACGGCAGCGACTGGATCGTCAGCTCCGGCGTCGCCCCCGGCGACCGCGTGATCGTCTCCGGCGTGCAGCGCGTGATGCAGCCCGGCCAGCCGGTGACGGCGAAACCGGTGCAAGCCGACGCGGCGAAAGCCGCCCCCGGCCCCGCGCCGAAGCAGGGCTGAGCCATGTCCCGTTACTTCATCGAGCACCCGGTGTTCGCGTGGGTGATCGCGATCCTGATCGCGATCGCCGGCGGCCTCGCCATCCGCAGCCTCGGCATCGAGTCGTATCCCAACATCGCGCCGACCCAGGTCGGGGTGAACGCGTTCTATCCCGGCGCCAGCGCCGAGACCACCGAGCGCGCGGTGACGCAGATCATCGAGCAGCAGCTCACCGGCATCGACAACCTCGACTACTTCAGTTCCTCGTCGGGGTCGAACGGCGGCAGTTCGATCAACATTACCTTCAAGCCCGGCACCGATCCCGACATCGCGCAGATGCAGGTGCAGAACAAGGTGTCGCAGGCCACGCCGCGCCTGCCCACCGACGTGGTGCAGCAGGGCGTGACGGTGGCGAAGGCCAATTCCGGCTTCCTGCTGGTGGTGGCGCTGAAGTCGTCCAATCCCGCCATCGGCAAGGACGAGCTGTCCGACCTGCTCGCATCGCGCGTGCTGGACCAGATCGCGCGCGTGCCCGGCGTCGGCAGCACCCAGCTGTTCGGCGGCGAATACGCGATGAACATCTGGCTGAACCCGGACAAGCTGCGCGCCTACGGCCTGTCCGCCTCGCAGGTGCTGGCCGCGGTGCGCGGGCAGAACGTGCAGTTCTCCGCCGGCCAGGTCGGCGGCGAGCCCTCGCCGGACACGCAGATGTTCACCGCCACGGTGTCGGCGGAAGGGCGCTTCTCCACCCCGCAGGAGTTCGAGAACATCCTGCTGCGCACCAACGCCGACGGCGCCGCGGTGCGGCTCAAGGACGTGGCGCGGGTCGAGCTGGGCGGTTCCGCGCACGGCTTCGACCTGAAGTGGAGCGGGCAGCCG
The DNA here is from genome assembly GCA_044226035.1 of Thermomonas sp. Classification (GTDB taxonomy): domain Bacteria; phylum Pseudomonadota; class Gammaproteobacteria; order Xanthomonadales; family Xanthomonadaceae; genus Pseudoluteimonas. The sequence goes on from JBGAHT010000014.1 coordinate 25,167, forward strand.
GCGGCCGGCTTCGCGGTGCAGCTCGCGCCCGGCGCGAACGCGCTGGCGGTGGCCGCGGCGGTGAAAACCCGCATGGACCAGCTGGCGCCGAGCTTCCCCGATGGCGTGCAGTGGTTCTCGCCCTACGACAGTTCCGACTTCGTGCGGCTGTCGGTCGAGGAAGTGGTGAAGACCCTCGCCGAGGCGGTGGTGCTGGTGTTCCTGGTGATGCTGCTGTTCCTGCAGAACATCCGCGCGACCCTGATCCCGACCCTGGTGATCCCGGTGGCGCTGCTGGGCACCTTCCTCGGCATGTACGTGATCGGCTTCACCATCAACCAGCTCAGCCTGTTCGGCATGGTGCTGGCGATCGGCATCGTGGTCGACGACGCGATCGTGGTGATCGAGAACGTCGAGCGCATCATGACCGAGGAAGGCCTGTCGCCGAAGGAGGCGACGCGCAAGGCGATGCACCAGATCAGCGGCGCGGTGATCGCGATCACGATCGTCCTGGCCGCGGTGTTCGTGCCCAGCGCGCTGCAGGCCGGCAGCGCCGGCGCGGTGTACAAGCAGTTCGCGCTGACCATCGCCATGGCGATGCTGTTCTCCGCGTTCCTCGCGCTCGGCTTCACCCCGGCGCTGTGCGCGAACCTGCTCAAGCCGACCGCGCACCACGACAGCCGCAACCCGGTGTTCCGCGCGTTCAACCGCGTCTACGACCGGATCAGCAAGACCTATGTCGGCCACATCGCCGGCGTGGTGCGGCACACGCCGCGCTGGATGGCGGTGTTCGCGGCGCTGGCGCTGGTGTGCGGCTTCCTGTTCTGGAAGATGCCCGGCAGCTTCCTGCCCGAGGAAGACCAGGGTTACGCGCTGGCGATCGTGCAGTTGCCGCCGGGCGCGACCCTGCGCCGCACCAACGCGGTGTTCGAACAGATGCGCGGCGCGATCGAGAAGCAGGACGGCTACGAGGGCATGATGCAGGTGGCCGGCTTCAGCTTCGTCGGCCAGGGCGAGAACGTCGGCATGGCGTTCATCAAGCTCAAGCCGTGGAAGGACCGCAAGGTGACGGCCAGCGAGTTCATCCAGAAGGCGAACATGGCGCTGTTCGGCATCCGCGACGCGCAGATCTTCGTCATCAACCTGCCCACGGTGAACGGGCTCGGCCAGTTCGGCGGCTTCGACATGTACTTGCAGGACCGCGGCGGCGCCGGCCGCGACGCGCTGTCGCAGGCGATGGGCACGTTGCTGGGCAAGGCCGCGCAGGACAAGTCGCTGATGGGCGTGCGCCCGAACTCGCTGGCGCCGTCGCCGCAGCTCGAGCTCGACGTCGACCGCGTGCAGGCGCAGTCGATGGGCCTGTCGGTGGGCGACATCTACAGCGCGATCCAGCTGATGCTGGCCCCGGTGTACGTCAACGACTTCGTGCAGGGCGGGCGGGTGAAGCGGGTGACGATGCAGGCCGACGCGGCCTACCGCACCGGCCCCGAATCGCTGGATCACTTCTACACGCCGTCGCAGGCGACCGATGCCGACGGCGTGCCGGCGATGATCCCGCTGTCGAACGTCGTGCATTCGCAGTGGACGGTCGCCGAGCCCACGCTCACCCGCTACAACGGTTTCGCCGCGGTCGAGGTCGTCGGCCAGCAGGCGCCGGGCTACAGCTCCGGCCAGGCGATGGACGCGATGCAGAAGATCGTCGACAAGGACCTGCCGCCGGGCTTCGGCTACGACTGGGCCGGGCAATCGCACCAGGAACTGCTGTCGGCCGGGCAGACCACGCTGCTGATGGTGCTGTCGATCGTGGTCGTGTTCCTGTGCCTCGCGGCGCTGTACGAAAGCTGGTCGGTGCCGGTGTCGGTGCTGCTGGTGGTGCCGATCGGCATCCTCGGTGCGGTGCTGCTGTCGATGCTGCGCGGGTTGCCGAACGACATCTACTTCAAGATCGGCCTGATCACGGTGATCGGCCTCGCGGCGAAGAACGCGATCCTGATCGTCGAGTTCGCGATCCAGGAACGCAACGCCGGCAAGCCGCTGGCGCAGGCGGTGGTCGAGGCGGCCAAGCTGCGCCTGCGCCCGATCCTGATGACCTCGCTCGCGTTCATCATGGGCGTGACGCCGCTGGCGATTTCCAGCGGCGCCGGCGCGAATGCGCGGCACGCCATCGGCACCGGCGTGATCGGCGGCATGCTCGCCGCGACCTTCCTCGGCTTGCTGTTCATCCCGGTGTTCTACACCACGGTGCGCAAGCTGCTGGGCGACAAGCTCGACGCGCCGCCCGCGGGCGATCACCGCGAATCGACGCTGTGACATTCGGGGAGAGGGGAAAACTGTAGGCAATAAAAAACCCGACCGTCGTGGACGGCCGGGTTGCCAGGATGCGCGGCTCGGGGGGAACCGCGCGATTCCCTGGGAGAGAGGCTTAGCGCGAGGCCTTCTTGCCGGCGGCCTTGGTCGCCTTGCCGACTTCGGCCTGGACACCAGTTACTGCTTGCCCAGTTGCCGGCGGTCGCCCTGCCCGGGCAGGCGGCGGAGGCATCGAGCGCCTTCAGCGTGGCCGCTGGTTGGCGGTGTTCAGGCGCACCAGCACCGTTCCCGCCGAGACCCGGCTGGCCGGCGTCGAATTCGATCGCGCTGACCACGCCGCCGGCTTCGGTGGTGACGTCGGTGCCGTTGATGGCGGCGAAGGTGCCCACCGATTCGCCGTCGTCGCTCCAGCTTCGCTCTTGGCGATGGCGGAAATCACCGCGATCGCCGGTGCGGCGCTCTTGTCAAAACTTGTTGGTCTGGGGGCGAAGAACCGCGTGCCGAACACGCCTCCGAACACCAGCGCGGCGCCGATCAGCATCAGGACATGCGCTTGCGGGTGGAAGGCGGGCGCTGGGCCAAGGGCGTGCGACATGAAGGCCTCGTCTCTGGCGATGTTATTGAACTATTCAGTGCAATATGGTGCGCCTGAAACCATTGCCCGCGCAATCGTGACCGATGGCAGGGCGGGTCGGTTGCCGCCGAACGTCATGTAGGCAATAAAAACCCGACCGTCGTGGACGGCCGGGTTTGCCAGAGATGCGCGGCTCGGGGGGAACCGCGCGATTCCCTGGGAGAGAGGCAAGCGCGAAGGCCTTCTTGCCGGCGGCCTTGGTCGCGCCGCCGGCCTCAGCCCTGGACTTCCGCGGCGGCGGTTTCGAACTGGCCCTTGGCGATGCGGCCGATGGTCTCGCCCGCCTTCAGCGCGTTGCCGAAGACTTCCTGGGCGGTGCCCACGTTGCGCTCGGCGGTCTCGCGCGCGACCTGCAGGCCCTTCGGCCACACGGTCTTGAGCGCGTCGAAATCGCGGGCCTCGACCACTTCACCGATGAAGGCGAAGGCGGCGTTGGCGTTTTCTTCGAGGGTGGCTAGCTGCAGCGCGAACGCGTTCTCGGCGTTCTGCAGCAGGAGGCGGTTGGCCTGGGCGGCGTTGTCGGCGAACTGGCGCGACGCCTTGGCGAATTGATCGTTCATCGTGTGCATGGCGGTTCCTGCGTGGCGCCGGCGGGTTGCCGGTTTGTGCGGTGCAGCATAGCGCCACTTTTGTTGCGATGCAACAAGCCGTGCGGGCACGGTTCAGGGAAAGGCCATTCCCATTATGAAACAGCAACTTACGCGAATCAGGCCGCGCCGGGGCCGCGATAGCGGCAGCCCGAGGTGCAGGTTTCGTGGACCACGACCTCGGCCAGCTGGGGCAGGGACGGGGCCAGATGCTCCCAGATCCAGGCCGCGAGCCGTTCGCTGGTCGGGTTCTCCAGCCCGGGAACGTCGTTGAGGTAGTGGTGGTCGAGCTGTTCGTACAGCGGGCGGAACGCGGCCTTGAGGTCGGCGAAATCCATCACCCAGCCGCTGTCGGCGCCGGGTTCGCCGTGCACGTGCAGCTCCGGAACAGGCTGCCCGTGCCGCGCGCGCGCACGCGGTGCCCCGGCGGCACGTTCGGCAGCCGGTGCGCGGCCTCGAGGGTGAAGACCTTGAAGATGTCCATGCGCGCGTCGCCTGTGCGGGGCGCGCAGCATACGCCGCGTGCGCGCTTGCGGCGTAACATGGCCTGTCGCCGGTTCGCGCCGGCGACGCTCCGAAGCCGCATCGCCTGCGCCCGGCCGGGCATGGCGCGCGGCCGTGGCCCGCGAGGCCGCCGGGCGATGGGGGAAACGCCATCGCCACCCGCGCAGGACGCGCCCTGGACAGGAGTTGGAGATGGCGATGCTGGCCGACCGTTTCGGTCGCAGCTTTCCTCCGGCAGGACGTCGCTGCTGGAGCTGGCTGCTGCTGCGGCTACTGCCTGCCCGACGGCCACCACGCCGCGCACGGGCAGCCGTCGCTGTTGTCGCTGGAAGAAATCTCACGCCTGCTGCGCGCGTTCGCCACGCTGGGCATGCGCAAGCTGCGCCTGACCGGCGAGCCCACGCTGCGCAAGGACCTGGCCCAGGTCATCGCGCTGGCGGCGTCGGTGCCCGGCATCGAAAAGATCGCGATGACCACCAACGGCGTGCTGCTGCGCAGGCACGCGCGCGGCGCGCGGCCGGGTTGACCGCGCTGAACGTGAGCGTGGACAGCCTCGATCGCGGACGCTTCGCGCAGATCACCGGACACGACCGCCTCGACGACATCCTCGCCGGCGTCGAGGACGCGCTCGCGCTCGGCTTCGATTCGGTCAAGCTCAACGCGGTGCTGCTGCGCGGGCTCAACGACGACGACCTGCCGGCCTGGCAGGAGTACCTGCGCGAACGCGACCTCGCCGTGCGCTTCATCGAACTGATGCAGACCGGCGACAACCGCGATTATTTCGAACGCCACCACGTGCGCGCCGAGGCCTTGCAGGCGCGGCTCGACGCCGGCGGCTGGCGCTGCCGCGCGCCGCCGATGCCGGGCCCGCGATCGAATACGCGCATCCGCAACTACGCCGGCCGCATCGGCGTGATCGCGCCGTACGCGCGCGATTTCTGCGCCAGCTGCAACCGCCTGCGCGTGACCGCCAGGGGCGACCTGCGCCTCTGCCTGTTCGGCGAGATCGGCATCCCGCTGCGGCCGCTGCTGCAGGAGGACGCGCAGCACGAACTGCTGTGCGCGACGATTTCGCGCCAGCTCGGCATCAAGCGCGACGCGCACCGCCTGCACCAGGGCCAGACCGGGCTGGTGCCGCACCTGGCATCCATCGAGGGTTGAGCTTGGCGAACGATTCCGGATTCCACATGGCCGACGTGCGCGCCAAGGCGGTCACCGCGCGGCGCGCGGTCGCGGTCGGCGAATTGCGCGCGTTCGATGCCATCGTCGGGCGGCGCCTGCCCAAAGGCGATGCGCTGGCGATGGCGGAAATCGCCGGCCTGCAGGGCGCCAAGCAGGCGAGCGCGCTGATGCCGCTGTGCCATCCGCTCGCGCTCGAATACGTCGCCGTGCGCTGCGTGCCGGTGCCCGAACGCCGGGCGATCCGCGTCTATTGCGAAGCCGCGACCCAGGCGCGCACCGGCGTGGAAATGGAGGCGCTGGCCGGCGCCAACGCCGCGCTGCTCACCCTCTACGACCTCACCAAGCCGGTCGAACCCGCGCTCGCGATCGAAGGCGTGCGCCTGCTGTTCAAGGAAGGCGGCAAGAAGGGCCTGTGGCGCCATCCCGACGGCATGGACGCGGAAGAGGAAGCGCATTACCGACCCCGGGAACCGGCGTGATCGGCATCGACGAGGCCATCGCGCGCATCCGCGCCGCGTCGAACGCGTTGCCGGCCGAACGCATCGCGCTCGCCGACGCGCGCGGGCGCGTGCTCGCCGAAGACGTGGTCGCGGCGATGCCGCTGCCGCCGTTCGACAACTCGGCGATGGACGGTTTCGCATTGCGCGCCAACGCAAGCGCGATCGCCGCCGGCAGCGAATTCGCGGTCGAGGGCGAACAGGCCGCCGGCGACGCCGCGAGCGTCGCGCGTGGCGAAGCCTGCGAGATCATGACCGGCGCGCGCATGCCGGACGGTTTCGACACCGTGGTTCCGGTCGAGGAGATCGTGGTGCTGGAACGCGACGGCGCGCAGCGCCCGGCACATCCGCATCACGGCCGAGGCGCGGTGCGGCCAGCACCTGCGCCGCGCCGGCGAGGACATCGCCGCGAACGCGATCGCCCTGCGCGCGGGCCACGTGCTCGATCCGTTCGCCTGCATGCTGCTCGATGCGCTCGGCACCGTCGAGGTCGCCGTGCGCCGCAAGCCGCGCGTCGCGGTGTTCGCCACCGGACGCGAGCTCGTCGCCGATCCGCGCCGCGCGTTGGCCTCGGGCGAGATCCGCGACAGCAACGGCCCCTACCTCGAGGCGAAACTGCGCGAAGCCGGCGCCGAGATCGTGCGCCGCGCCACGCTGCCGGACGATGCGGAAACCTTCGTCGCCGCGGTGCGCGAGGCGCTCGCGGCCGGCGTCGACCTCGTCGCCAGCACCGGTGCGGTGTCGATGGGGCGCTACGATTTCGTGCCCGAGGCGCTGGCCCTGCTCGGCGCCGAAACCGTGTTCCACAAGCTGCGCCTGCGCCCCGGCAAGCCGGTGCTGTTCGCGCGCCTGCCGCAAGGCGCGCTGTTCTTCGGCCTGCCCGGCAACCCGGTGTCCACCGCCGTGGGCGAACGCCTGTTCGTCGAAACCGCGCTGCGGCGCATGCTCGGCATGGCCGACGAAGCGCGCTGGCGCCTGCCGCTGGCGGCCGACACGCGCAAGAAGCCCGGATTCGCCTTCGTGCAGAAGGCCGCGTTGCGCGTGCACGCCGACGGCAGCGTGCGCGCGCATCCGCTGCGCGGGCAGGAATCGTTCCGCATCGCGCCGCTGCGCGACGCCAATGCCTGGGCGCTGCTGCCCGAGGACGCGGAGTGCGTCGCCGCCGGCACCCTGGTCGAGGTGTTGCCGCACTCGCACATGGCATCCACGTGGATGGGGAACGACGAGGCATGAAACTGCAGGTGCAATTGTTCGGCCCGTATCGCGATTTCCAGCCGCAGCCGGTGCTGGAACTCGATGTCCCCGACGGTGCGACCGTCGCCACCGCGCGCGCCGCGCTGGCCGCGCACGCCGCCGCGCGCTGGCCCGCGTGCGCGCCGGGCCTGCTGCGCAGCACCGCCTTCGCCAGCGAGCACGCGCTGCTGCGCGACGGCGATCGGCTGCCGGCGGACGGCCGCATCGCGCTGATCCCGCCGGTCAATGGCGGCTGAACGCATGGACATGCCCGGCATCGCCGCGATCCACGCGCTCGTCGCCGCGCCGCGCGACGCCGCGCTCGACCCGGCGCGCGCGCTGGACTTCGTTTCGCACCAGGAATTCGGCGGCCAGGCCTTGTTCGTCGGCCGCGTGCGCCGGCACAACCACGGCCGCGACGTGGTCGCGGTGGAATACGACCTGTTCGAACCGCTGGCGCGCGCCACGTTCGAGGCGATCGCGCGCGAATCCCTCGCCGGGGTCACGCCGGAACTGCGCGTCTACGTCGCGCATGCGCACGGCCGGCTCGATGTCGGCGACATCGCGGTCGTGGTCGCCGCCGGGAGCCGTCATCGCGAAGAGGCCTTCCGCGCCTGCCGCGCGGTGATCGAGGGCGTGAAGCACCGCGCGCCGATCTGGAAGCGCGAGCACTACCTCGACGGTAGCAGCGAGTGGAGCGAGGGGTGTTCGCTCTGTGGCGAAGGCGGGAAGTGAGGGGAACCCGATGGCGGGCTTGGCCCGGGATCGGGCGCAACGCCCGATCGGATCCGCATCGCATGGAAGGCGCGGACGCGCCCTTCAATGGCGGTCGCGTTGCGCGCGTTTTCCGCTCTTGCGTTGCGCCGCCGCGCGGCTCTGCGCGAACTCCGGGAAGGTCTCGGCGATCGAGGCCTTGTCCGGCAGGATGTAGAACACTCCGCCATGCTCGAACGTGGGACTGACGACCTGCTGGTAAAACTCGGGCGAAACGTTGATGCAGCCATGGGTGATGCGGTTGTCGTCCGGCGAAGGCGATGCAAGGCGTTCGACGCGTCGCTCGGCCGGCACGCCGGTCGCCGTGGGATGCATGGAGACCGAGGAATCGTAGTCCACCCACAACACGCGCCCGGCGTCGATCGACGGGCCGAAACCGCCCACGAAGCGACCCGCGGGCGTCGTGCGATCCCGGCCCGGGATTTCGCGCAGCGCGAGACCGGCGACGCCGGGGGCCGAATGATCGCCGACCGCCGAGCCGAACAGCCCGGGCGCCGCGCCGCGAAGCCGGCCGTCGCCACCGAACACCAGAACCTGTGCGGCGGCCTTGTCGATGATCGCGAACGGATAGCCCTGGCTGTCCCTGCTTGCGACAACCCAGCCCGCGAGTTCGATCACCGTGTCGGACACTTCCTGGCCTTGCGGAAGCTGGTCGACGGCGGCCACCGGTTTCGCGGCGGCATCCTCGGCGCTGGCCGCGCCGATGCCCGCGAACGCCAACGCCAGTACCAGCGCGGCATTGGCAGCCCGGATCGCAGGGGATGCGTAGGTACGAATGGGAGGATTCCTTGGAACGAAGACCGGGGCGAAGAAAGAAGACCGGTGGCCGGCAAAGGCCACCAGTCTCCGGTTCAAAGCCACTCGTCGCGAATCGCGCAAGAGCGATTAGCCGCGCGGCTGGCGACCCCGCGCCGTTTCGAGCTGCTGGACGCGGCCTTCGATCTGATCCAGCCGCTGGTTGGCCTGCTGCGCGGATTGATTGGCGGCTTCGGCGCTCTGGGCCGCGCCCTGCACCTTCGTGTCGAGTTGATCGAGTCGGGAATTGATCGATGCGAACTCGTCCTTGTAGGTGGCGCAAGCGCCAAGGCTGAGGGCAATGATCGCCACGCCGAGCATGCGCGCCGTATTCAGATGCTGCTTGGTCATTCCGATTCTCCTTCGCGTAGGGCAACCGGAATATAGAACCTTTCTTGCCGGAGCCATGACTCGTCTTCAGCTGGCGTTGGAATAGGTAGACGAATTGTTAAAGCCATTGGTGGCGTTGCGGATCGGATCCCTCATTTTCCACGTAGATCCGCGACATTCGATCGCCTGTCGCCCCTTGTCCGCAGTGGCCGGCCCCCGCCCAAGATGAATAGGGGGTCGAAGCGAGCCGCTTCGCACCGATCGACATTTCCGGGCGGTCGGCACTCCCGATATCGCGACGGCGCTACGCAGTTCGCGGATCATCGCCGGCCAATGGTGGCAAGCGCATGGCTTGTCCGACATTGCGCCAGTGGCGTTCTCTCGTCGCGCTCGACCCGGTGCGCGCGTTGGACTTCGTTTCGCACCGAAGAGCTTGATGGCGGCTTTCGGCCAAAAGCAGACGTGATCCGCGTACGAGAACCTCTTGATCCAGCGAACACGTTCCGACGCACCGCTTCTAGCTTGCGAACAGGTCAGTGACACCTCGAATTGGGCGGCAGACTTCGGAGCTTAGTGATGACAGTTCTACGTTAGGGCTTGCTCGGTCATAAAAAAAAGAGGGGGGCTTTCGCCCCCCTCTTCTTGTGAGTCTCGGCTTACTTTTCTTTGCGAACGCCCTTGAAGGGCTTAGTGTCTGACTTGACGTCCATGAAACGCCCGGTGTCGGTGTTTCGCTTGACATAGTGTCCTGAGGGCGTCTGGGTCTGGGAACGGTCGCGAACAGCGCCGTTGCGATGTCCGTCACCTTTGGGTGGATTGGTAGCCATTGGTTTCTCCTTGGCAGGTGGTATGTAGGGGCACAGCCATTCCCGCCTTTCCAATGGCTGGGCAGCATCATTGCTGCCCAGCCACCTACGCGATTACCTTGCGTCGTCGTCGCGTACCCAGATCGGCCAGGCCTTCAGCCCCTTGGACGCGGCGTGCAACTTCTTGCCGTTCCTTAGAGTGATCACAGGCCGGAAGATCAGCCTGAAACCTGGACGATGGGGGTAGATCCGCGAGTCGTGGTAGACATGGCCGTAGCCCTCGTGTTGGAGGTATCCAACCGAGAACTCACGGGAGGTCGCGTCTTATTGACAGTTTTGGAGAGCGGTAGCTATACTCTTCCAACTGTCTTGGTCGACAGACGCTCCAGCCGCAAGACCACACGATGCTGAATACCATGCAAGCGTGGTTTTGGGTTTTAAGGTCGATTTACGAGATCGACCCCAACATTTAGGTTGTAAAAGAGCTTGAAACCCAACTTCTAGGGCCCGGCCTCAGCGCCGGGCCTTTCGCGTTCCTGCAAGATTAGCACTCACCGATGTCGATTGCTAATTTTTTAGTCTCTGTAGGGTTTTCCTGTCCGGTGAACCGAACAGCGCGATTCTCTCAGCCGCGTTCGGGGTTGTCAAACGGAAAGTTCGGTGTAGTAGTATTTTGTCGTTCTCCGCACCAAAACCACCCCATGGCGACCCGACTCGGCGAGAAAATCCGACAGCTCCGAAAGGAGCAACAGATGACCTTAGATGCCTTGGCTCTGGCGGCGGGGATGAGCAAGAGCTATCTGTGGGAGCTTGAGAACAAGGAGTCGCCTCGGCCGTCGGCCGAAAAACTCGATGCGTTGGCGAAGATTCTTGGGCGTCCCGTGTCCTACTTCCTGGATAGCGAGGAAGAGGTGCCGGAGGAAGAGCATCTAAACGAGGCCTTCTTCCGCAACTACAAGGACCTCGAAAAGGAAGACCGCGAACGAATTCGAATGATCGTGGAGTCGTTCCGGAAGCGCTCCTGATGACCGACCCGCTGACGGCGTCCAAGGCGGCGTACAAGTTCACCCGAGTGCTGGACTTGTTCGCTGCTCATCACGGCACGCAACGGTTCCCCATCGATGTTGTCGCCCTAGCCAAGGATGCAGCCAACCAGTTCGGCGGCTCGGATCCCATCACCGAAATACGTGCCGCGGACATCAAGCGCTTCGAAGGGGCGCTGATCCCGGGAGAAGATCGACGCGAGTGGATGTTGCTCTATAACGACAAGATCCGATCCGAAGGCCGCATCCGTTTTACGCAGGCGCACGAACTCGGGCACTACCTCCTGCATCGGCATAAGCAAGAGTCCTTCTCCTGTGCCGAGAAGGATGTGGTCAACCTGGAAAGCGACGAGGCTACGATCGAAGCTGAGGCAGATGTCTTTGCATCGACCCTGCTTATGCCATTGAACGACTTTCGTGACCAGATGTCGGGTTCTGCGAACTTCGACGGGATCGATGCCTGCGCAAGGCGATACGGAGTTTCGCTGACGGCGGCCGCACTTCGCTGGCTTCGCCACACCGAAACCCAAGCGGTTCTGGTTGTCCATCGTGATGGCTTCATGCGGTGGGCTTTCTCGAGTACGCCCGCGGCCAAAAACGGCGCGTTCTATCGAACCCGAAGCCAGACCATCCCGATTCCCAACATGTCTCTGGCGGCTAATGAGAGCGTAGATCATGAGCGGGTCGGCGTTGAGGTATCGGCTCGAACCTGGTTTCCACATGCGCCATCTGACCTGTCATTGCGCGAGATGAAGATCAGCACCAACGAATACGACTCGGTAATGACGCTTTTGGTTTTACCGCGCGGAGCGAGTGTATGGCAGCCATGGAACGAGCGGCTGTCAAAGCATTAATTGCCATCGCCTATTTCAGCTGTGCGGGAAATCTGGTGCCAGCGAACGCACAAAATATGTATAAGCAAGCTCTCCCTGAACACGCGTAAAGGTTGTACCGTGTTGAGTCCGACGTCCGCTTCGGGTCGGGTGCTGTCATTCATCGCAGCGTGCGGACATTCATCGCAAAGCGCGATCGCCTACAACGCACAAACGCAAAACCCCGCATCTCTGCGGGGTCTCGTTCGACACGGTCGAAGTGTTTGGTGGCTATGGGTGGACTCGAACCACCGACCCCAGCATTATGAGTGCTGTGCTCTAACCGGCTGAGCTACATAGCCGAACGCGAAATCGCCGCGCGGTCCGCGCGGGGGCGCAATTCTCCCCGGCGACCGCGCCGGCGTCAAATCGCCGGGTCGCGCGCTTGTCCCCCCGGCGCGGGCATGGCAGAGTCGGGCGCAGTGGCCCTGGGCCAAATCCTTTCGAGGTCCGCATCGTGATCGATCCGGACGGTTATCGCCCCAACGTGGGCATCGTGCTCATGCACCCGGACGGGCGCGTGTTCTGGGCGCGGCGCGTGCGGCGCGACGGCTGGCAGTTCCCGCAGGGCGGCATGAACAGCGACGAGACGCCGCTGGAGGCCATGTACCGCGAGCTGGAGGAGGAAACCGGCCTGCGCCCGGAGCACGTGGCCGTGCTCGGCGTGACCCCCGGCTGGCTGCGTTACCGCCTGCCGCCGCGCGCCATCCGCCGCCACGAGCGCCTGGTCTGCATCGGCCAGAAGCAGGTGTGGTTCCTGCTGCAGTTCACCGGCGCCGAGGCCGACCTGCGGCTGGACCAGACTGACCACCCCGAGTTCGACCAGTGGCGCTGGGTCGATTTCTGGTACCCGGCCGAGAACGTGGTGCTGTTCAAGCGCGAGGTGTACCGCAGCGCCTTGCGACACCTGGCGCCGTTCGCGCGGCAGATCGCCGGGGCGCAGGCGGTCCCGCCGCCGTTGCCGCACCTGCTGCGCGAGGAGCCGCGGCACCGCCGGCCGCAGCCCCGGGGGCGCCCGCCCCAGCGCGGGGAGGGTTCCGGGTCGTCCGATCCCAGTTGAAAATGGTTCTCATTCGTGGTCGAATGAGCCTGGTTCCACCGTCCTGGGTCCGCCCGTGTACGTCTGCATCTGCAACGGCATCACCGATCGCCAGATCCGCGAAGTCGCGGCGGCCGGTTGCCGCAGCGTGGCCGAGCTGACCATGCGCACCGGCGCGGGCGCCGGCTGCGGCAGCTGCCTGGAGCTGGCCGCGCAGATCCTCGACGAGGCGCAATCCGCGGCCGCGCTGCCGGCGTTGCCGGTCCTGCCGCAAGCCGCCTGATCCGCCGCGGCGAAATCCGCGCCACGCCGCCGGACGACGCAACGCGGACGATTCGCGTTCCTGCAACCATTCCACGCCGGCGTTAAAGTCGCCGCATCGCACACACGGAGCGCGGCATGAAGGGCGACGCCAAGGTCATCGAGTTCCTCAACAAGGTGCTCTACAACGAGCTGACCGCGATCAACCAGTACTTCCTACACGCCAAGATGCTGAAGAACTGGGGCCTGAAGGAACTGGCCGAGCACGAGCACCACGAGTCGATCGACGAGATGAAGCACGCGGACAGGTTGTCCGAGCGCATCCTCTTCCTCGACGGGCTGCCGAACTTCCAGGCGCTGGGCAAGCTGCGCATCGGCGAAACGCCGGTGGAGATCCTGCGCTGCGATCTGGCGCTGGAAATGGACGGCCTGCAGGCGCTGAAGGACGCCATCGTGCATTGCGAGGGCGTGAACGATTTCACCAGCCGCCGGCTGTTCGCCGACATCCTCGATTCCGAGGAAGAACACATCGACTGGCTGGAGACGCAGCTGTCGCTGGTCGAACGCCTGGGCGAGCAGAACTACCTGGCGCAGCAGATCGACGCGGATTGAAGCCCGCGCGGCTCAGGCCTCGGCGCGCGGCAGCACCTCGAGCAGCACGGCGCGCGCGCGCTTGAATTCCATGTCGATCCTCGCCACGTCCACCGCGGGACGGTCGAGGGTACCGGTGCGCGCGCCCAGTTCCACGCGCTTGGCCGCCGCCGACAATTGCATCGCGCCGAGGTTGGCGCTGGAGGACTTGAGCGAATGCGCGTGCTCGCGCAGGGCTTCGAGGTCCGGCGCGAGCGCGGCTTCCTCCAGCGCGGCGATGTGCTTGGGCGCATCGTCCAGGAACACGCGGATGAGGCGGTCGAGTTCCCCGCCGAGCACGGTGCGCAATTCCTCGATCACTTCGTCGTCGATCGTCACTGCCGGCGCGGCTTCGGCCGGATGCGGCGCGGGAAACGGTTCGGATGACACCGCCGGCGGCGTCGTCGGCGGGATTGGCGGGACCGGCCGCGCGGGCGGCATCGGCGGCGCCGGTTCGGACACGGGCGCTGGCGGCAGCGTGAATGGCATCGGGGACACGGCGGCCTGCGCGCGCGCGGGCGACGGGGTCGCCGTTGGCGTCGGCGTGTGGATCGGCATCGGCGTCGGCGTTGCCACCGCGGCCGGGGCGGAAGGCACGCGCCACCAGCGGTGCAGGGTGCGCTCGAGTTCGGCGCGCGTCACCGGCTTGGCGAGGTAGTCGTCCATGCCGGCATCGAGGCATTTCTGCCGGTCGCCGGCCATCGCGTTCGCGGTCATGGCGATGATCGGCAGGTGGCGGCCGTCGCCTGCGTCGCGTTCGACCTCGCGCCAGCGGCGGGTGGCGGTGTAGCCGTCCATCACCGGCATCTGGCAATCCATCAGCACCAGGTCGTAGCGCGAACCGGACATCCGCAGCAGCGCTTCCTCGCCGTTGCTCGCGGTGTCGCAGTCGGTGCCGAGCACGCCGAGCAGGCGCTGGCCGACCATCAGGTTGACCGGGTTGTCCTCGACCAGCAGCACGCGCATGCGGCGCGGATCGGCCGCGAAATCGCTGGCCGGCATCGGCGCCGATTCCACCGGCGCGGGTTCCTCCTTCGCGGCCGCGGCGGGCGGGGCGAGGGCGACGCGCAGGTCGTTGTCCTGCGCGTTGCGGCTGAGCAGGGCCGCGCGCTCGCGCAGTTCCTCGGGCGCGGCCTCGTCGCCGTACAGGCACAGCAACCGGACCTGGCCGTAGATCGCGTGGTGCTCCAGGTTGCGGCGCAGGGCGATCGCGGTGTTGCGCATCCCGGCGATGTCGGCCACGACCACCGAATACGCCCACGGCGGGCCCTGGTTCGCGGCCGCGCGCAGGCGGTCCAGCGCTTCCTGGGTGGTTTCCACCGCGGTCAGGCGCATGCCCCAGTTCGGCAACAGCATGCTCAGGCGCATGCGCATGCGCGGATCGTTGCTGAGCAGCATCACCCGCATGCCGCTGTGCGAAGAGTCCTGCGCCGGCATGTCGCCGTGCACCTTGAGCAGCGGGATTTCGAACCAGAAATCGGTGCCGCGCCCGATTTCGGAGGTGACGCCGATGCGGCCGCCCATCAATTCGACGATGCGCTTGCAGATCGCCAGGCCCAGGCCGGTGCCGCCGTACAGGCGCGTGGTCGAGGCGTCGGCCTGGCTGAAGGCGGTGAACAGCCGTTCCACCGCTTCGGGGCGGATGCCGATGCCGGTGTCGCGGACTTCGAAGCGCAGCTGGTGCTGCGCCGCGGATTCGCCCATGCGCTGGACGTGCACCGACACCGAGCCCTTCTCGGTGAACTTCACCGCGTTGCTGATCAGGTTGCCCAGCACCTGGCGCAGGCGCACCGGATCGCCGCGCACCGGCAGGCGCACGCCCGGGTCCAGGTGCAGGTACAGGCGCAGGCCCTTGGCCTCGGCCGGGCGCTCCATCAGCCGGATCACGTTCTCCAGCAGTTCGCGCAGGTTGAAGTTGGTGGTTTCCAGTTCGAGGCGATCGGCCTCGAGCTTGGAGTAGTCGAGGATGTCGTCGACGATGCGCAGCAACTGCTGCGACGACGAATACGCGGTGCGCACCATCTCCAGCTGGTTGACCGAGAGCTCGCCCTGCAGCAGCAGGTCGAGCATCGGCACGATGCCGTTGAGCGGGGTGCGGATTTCGTGGCTCATGGTCGCGAGGAATTCGCCCTTGGCCAGCACCGCGGATTCGGCGGCCTGCTTGGCCTGGGTCAGCTCCTCCTCGAGCCGCGTGTGGTGGTCGATTTCCTGCTGCAGGCGCTCGATCAGTTCCTGGCCGTGGCGTTCGCGCTCGCTGGTTTCGCTCAAGTCGCGTTCGCGTTCGCGGGTGGCGTAGAGCCAGGCGCTGATCGCGAACAGCGCGAGCAACACCAGCAGCAACGCGATCCCCTGCCACGGCCCGGCCAGGCCGAATTGATCGAGCGCGAGCGCGCACGCGGCGCCGCCGCCGGCGCCGAGCGCCAGCCAGCGGGTCGTCAGCAGCGGGCGGCGTTCGAGCACGGCCTCAGAGCACCGGGGTGCGGAAATCGAAATCCAGGGCGTGCTCGGGTTCCTGCACGAGGTTGCCTTGCAGGTAATCGATGCCGCTGCTCCACAACGCCGCGGCGGCGCGTGGATCCTCGACAGACGGCCCGATCACGCGCAATCCCAGCGCATGCGCGCGCT
Source organism: Thermomonas sp. (assembly GCA_044226035.1). Classification (GTDB taxonomy): domain Bacteria; phylum Pseudomonadota; class Gammaproteobacteria; order Xanthomonadales; family Xanthomonadaceae; genus Pseudoluteimonas. The sequence goes on from JBGAHT010000014.1 coordinate 41,265, forward strand.
GGATCACTCCGCGCGCCTCGTCGCGCTCGGCGGCGCTGGCGTCGGCGGCGGTATAGCGCGGCGACAGGCGCAGGTAGCGCAACGGCAGGCGCGCGAGCAGCACGTCGGCTTCGCTGCCGTGCAGGTACTGGCTCAGGCAAGCGCCGACGCCGATGTCCGCCAGCCGCGCCAGCTCCGGCGCGAGTTCCTCCGAATGCACCAGCGCATCGTCCAGGCGCAGGTCGAGCACGATTTGCGAAGCGGCGACCGCGCACGCTTCGAGCGCCCGGTGCATCCAGGCGACGTGGTCGCCGTCGGCGAGCGTGCGCGGCGAATGGCTGACGAACAGGCGCACCGGCGGCGCATCGGCCCCGCGCTCGCCGAGTTGCGCGATCGCGCGCGCGAGTACCGCGCGGTCGATGTCGGGCACCAGTCCGTTGGCTTCGGCCAACGGCAGCACCTCGCGCGCGGAATGCATCGGGTGGTCGCCGTCGGGCAGCCGCAGCAGGGCCTGGAATTGCGCTTCCTCGCCGCCGTCGACCGCGACCACGGGCTGGAACGCGAGGCGTAGGCCGTCGTGGGCGATCGCCTCGCGCAACAACGCCAGCAGGCGGTCGTCGCGCGCGTCCTGCACCGGCGGCTTGTACATGGCGATGCCGTGCGGCGCGCTGCGCGCTTCGCGCAGGGCTTCCATCGCGTGGTCGAGCAGTTGGTCGGGCTTGCCGCTGGAACAGGCGGCGTAGCTCACCGCCGCGCGCAGGCGCTGCGGCGTGCCGGCGATCTCGATGGCGTCGCGGCCGATGCCGTCGCGCAGCCGCCGCGCCAGGCCTTCGAGCGCTGGATCGTCCGCGGCCGGGGCGAACACCGCGAACACGTTGTCGTTGAGGCGCGCGGCGGGCAGCTCGCCGACCAGCGAGGCGAGGCTGCGGCCGGCCTCGTTCATCAGGTGCTCGAAGCCGGCGAAGCCGTAGCGGTCGCGCAGCGCGCCGGCATTCTGGATTTCCACGCACAACGCGCCGCCGCCGTTGGAGGCATGCGAGGCGATGCGCTGCATCAGTTCCGGGCGATGCAGCAGGCCGGTCGCCGGATGCCGGTCGTTGCCGCCGCTGCCTTGCAGTCGGCGCAAGGCGCGCGCGCGCTGTACCCGGCTCTGCACCGCCGCGATCAGGTGCCGCGGCCGGATCGGCTTGCTGAGGAAATCGTCGGCGCCGAATTCGAGCACCTGGTATTGCAGTTCCGGATCCGGGTCGCCGGTGAGGAACACGATCGGCACGTGCGCGAAGTCCTCGTGCGCGCGGATGCGCTGGGTCAGCGAGGTGCCGTCCATGTCCGGCAGGTGCAGGTCCATCAGCACGAGGTCCGGCTGGAATTCGTCCAGCAATGGCAATGCCTCGGCGGCCTCGGCGGCCGAACGGGTCTGGATGCCCGAACCGCCGAGCACGCTTTCCGCGAACATGGCCTGGCTGCGGTCGTCCTCGACGATCAGCACGCGATAGGGTTCGCCGTCTTCGCCCGCCGATGGCGCGGCCGCGGCGCGCACGGTGGCCGGCGATGCCTCGCCCATCGCCTCGGCCTCGGCAGCCGGCAAGTTCCCGGCATCGGTTTCCGGCGATTGCGAACGCGCAGGCGGCAGCGACATGGACTCACTCGATGCGGGTGGGCGGGCCATTATCGGTTCCGCCCCGGCTCATGCCAGAGCCACGCATTGCGCGGCCCGGACCGGCCATGCCGGGTTTGGCGGCGCTTCACACGGCCTGTGGCCGTGGCCTGCGCCGGAACAGCGCGCGCCACAGCCACCAGACGAACAGCGCGAATGCGACGCTCAGCGTCACCACCAGGATCAGGGCGAGCCAAGGGTGGGCGAACGCCAGCGCCAGCGCGCCGAGGGTGGTGACGTCCTCGGTGGCCGAGGCGGTCCAGTTGCTGACCGGTTCGGGCGAGGTGTTGAGCAGCGCGCGCGTGCCGGTCTTGAGCGCGTGGCTGGCGAGCGCCGCGCCGGCGCCGGTGGCGAGCATGCCGGCGCTGAGCTGGCCGTCGGGCGAGAACGCGGCCGCGGCGAGGAACGCGCCGGCCGGGATGCGCAGCAGCGTGTGCAGCAGGTCCCACGCCGAATCCACGCCCGGGATCTTGTCGGCGAAGAACTCCGCCAGCGCCAGCGCGCCGGACACGCCCAGCACCCACGGCGACTGCGCGACCTGCAGGGCTTCGGGCAGGTGCAGCCAGCCGAAATAGCCGGCGAGGCCGACGCCGAACACGGTGAGGTAGACGCGGATGCCGGCGAGCCACGCCAGCAGCACGCCGATGGCGAAGAGTTGGGCCTGGGACATGGCATTCCCCGCAACGCGGCGCGACCGGACGGGCCGCACGGCCGCAGTCTATACGCGGCCGCGGCTTGACGGCGGCTTAAAGCCCTCGCTATACCGGCCTGATGGAAGAGGCGGACAGCCACGCGGATCCGGCCGCTGCACCCGTCGCAGCCGGGAAGCCCGGTCGCAAGCGCAAGCCGCGTTCGGCGCCGGCGGGCACGCCGGACATGCCGGTCACGCCCACGCAGGCGGATCCGCCGCCGCGCTCTGCCGACGTCCCGCCTTCGCCGCCACCCGACGCGCTCGCCGGCGAGGATGGCGGCGAACCGCCATCGGTCGCGACCGATCCGCAACTGCCGCCTCCGCCGCCGCCGCAAGGCCACGGCATCGCCTATGCGCTGATCGCGCTGTTCCTGCTCGCGCTGGCGTTCGGTGGCTGGGGCCTGTGGCGGACGTTCGCGCCGGCGCCGGGCGACGCGCGTTCGCAGGCCGCGCGCATCGCCGAACTGGAACAACGCGTGGCCACGTTGTCGCGTTCGGACCAGATCAGCCGCGACGCCAACCGCGACCTGCAATCCACGCTCGCCGACCGCGACGAGGAAATCGCCAGCCTGCGCGCCGACGTCGCCTTCTACGAACGTTTCGTCGGCGCCACCGCGCAACGCCACGGCCTGGCCGTGCACGACCTCAAGCTGCAGGCGCAGGACGCGCAGGTGTGGAAATTCACCGCCACCCTCACCCAGAACCTCAACCGCGGCGCGGTCAGCAGCGGGCGGCTCACGCTGGCGGTGGAAGGCAGCGTCGGCGGGCGCATGCAGAAGGCGGCCTGGGCCACGCTGCGGCAACAGGCCGGTGCGGCCGGCCTGCCGTATTCGTTCAAGTATTTCCAGCAGGTGGAAGGCGACCTGCTGTTGCCGCCGGGAATGAAGCCGGTGCGCGTGGTGGTGCGCCTGCAACCGGCCTCGGGAGCGGCGGTGGAACAGTCCTTCGCCTGGGCCGACGCCATCGGCGAGGCGCAACCCGGCGCTTGAAGCGCGGCGTCGCGGCCCCCATCCTGTGCGCATGAACGACGTCGTCGCCCCCGATTTCCACGCCCTGTCGCGCCCGCTGGAATTCACCGCGGCGGCGGCGGCGAAGGTGCGCGAGCTGATCGCCGAGGAAGGCAATCCCGGGCTCAAGCTGCGCGCCTACATCCAGGGCGGCGGCTGTTCCGGCTTCCAGTACGGCTTCGAGTTCGACGAGGCCCAGGGCGAGGACGACCTCGCGGTGGAAACCGACGGCGTCACCCTGCTGGTCGATCCGCTCAGCCTGCAATACCTGATGGGCGCCGAGGTCGACTACAGCGAAAGCCTGCACGGCGCGCAGTTCGTGATCCGCAACCCGAACGCCAAGACCACCTGCGGCTGCGGCAGCAGCTTCACGATGTGATGTTTTTCTCCTCCCCTTTCGCGTAGCGAAGGGGGAGGCCGGGATGGGGTTCAAAATCACCCCTCCCCAACCCTCCCCTTCGCCGGCGGCGAAAGGGAGGGAGTTAGGGCGGATAATCCGCGCATGCCCTTCGCCTTCCTCGATGCCGACCTGGACCGCGCCGATGCGCTGCGCGGCGACGCCGATGCGCTCGCCAGGTTGTGGCCGAACGCGAGCCTGATCGCGGTCGATGCCGAGGGCCGCGCGCTCGCGCTGGGCGATGGCCCGCGTCCGCTGTCCGCCGCTGGAATCGAAAACGGGTTCGAACACGCGCTGCTGCTCGGCGTGCGCGGCGACGAAGCCTGGTTCGCGGTCGATGCCGAACGCATCGCCGCCGCGGACGAGGCGCGCATCGATTTGCGCAGCGCCGCGGCGGCGTGGCCCGCGTTCGACGCCTCGTTGTTCGCGCAGGCGCGGGCGATGCGCCACTGGCGCGAGCGCCACCGCTTCTGCGGCGTGTGCGGCGGCGAGAACGCCTTCGTGCGCGCCGGCTGGCTCGGGCGCTGCACGCGTTGCGGCGCCGAACACTACCCGCGCACCGATCCGGCGGTGATCGTCGCCATCAGCGACGGCGAACGCCTGCTGCTCGGGCGCCAGGCCGGCTGGCCGGAACACCGCTATTCCACGCTCGCCGGTTTCGTCGAACCCGGCGAATCGCTGGAGCAGACCATCGTGCGCGAGGTGCGCGAGGAAAGCGGCGTGCGCGTGCTGCGCAGCCGCTACCTCGCCTCGCAGCCGTGGCCGTTCCCCGGCTCGCTGATGCTCGGCTTCGTCGCCGAGGCCGCGCCCGATGCGCCCGTCGCCGGCGACGAACTCGAGGACGCGCGCTGGTTCACCCGCGCCGAAGTCGACCTCGCCTTGCGCGGCGACTCGCCGCCGGGCGGCTTGCGGCTGTCGCCGTCGATCTCGATCTCGCGCTGGCTGGTGGAACGCTGGTTCGCCGGCGAACGCGCCGGACGAGCGCAGGTGGCCTCGGGCTAGAATCGATTCCATGTTCATGACCCTCGCCGCCGTCGTCGTCGCGCTCGCGCTCGGGCACGTCGCGCAGGGGCTGGCGGCCGCGGTGCGCCGCCACGGCTGGTTCGACGACTGGCTGCGCTGGCTCGGCGCGAAATCGCGGGCCGACGGCGCCTGGCACGGGCGCTGGGGCATCGCGCTGGCGCTGTCGCCGCCGCTGCTCGCGGTCGGGCTGCTGCAGTGGGCGCTGGACGCGATGCTGTACGGCGCGCTCGGCCTGCTGTTCGGCATCGGCGTGCTGTTCTATTGCTGGGGCCCGCGCGACCTGGACCTCGACGTCGACGCCATTGTCGATGCGCCCGATGCCGCCACGCGCAGCGCCGCGATCGCGCGCCTGTCGCCGAACGGCGCGGACATGCCGACGCTGGTCGTCGCCGTGTTCCATGCCGCGCGCCGGCGCTGGTTCGGCGTGCTGTTCTGGTTCCTCGTCGCGGGCGCGTCCGGCGCCGTGCTGTATCGCCTCGCCGCGCTCGCCGCCGAGGACGATGCCGCGCTGCTGCCCGCGGACAACGCGAACGGCGCGAAACGCCTGCTCGCCTGGCTGGACTGGCCGGTGTCGCAGCTGATGGCGCTGTTCATGGCCCTGGTCGGCGATTTCGACACCGTGTTCTCGGCGTGGAAGCAGAACGGCGGCGCGGGCTTCGACGCGGACGCGGATTTCCTCGGCGCCGCCGGCCGCGCCAGCGTGCGGACCGAACTCGCCGACGACGCGCAGGACTACGCCGACGCCGGCGAATCCGCTTCCGAAATCGCCCGCGACCTCGGCCCGATGGCGGAACTGCGCGACGCGATGAGCCTGGTCTGGCGCACCCTCGTCGCCTGGCTCGCGGTGATCGCGCTGTTCGTGATCGCGGGCTGGGTGAGTTGAGGCTTTTGCTGTTGTGGGAGGGGCTTCAGCCCCGATCAGCAGTGGGTCGTCGCGGCTCAAGCCGCTACTCATGGTTCTGTGGGAGGGCCTTCAGGCCCGAAATGCGGAATCGTCAAAGCCAGATCGCATCCCAGAACGGGTATTCGCCAATGCGTTGCACGAGTCCGGCGCGAACAGGGTTGTTGAGCAAGTAGCGGGCGGCTGCCTTCAATTCATCCGACCGGCGCATTGCCCGGTCATGGAATCCCGGGCACCAGATGGGACCGAGCCACGGGTGGCTGATGCGCAACGCACGCGCTGTCCGTCCCTTGCAGTCCCCAACGCTCGTCGACAAGCAGCTGTCGCCGCGAAGTTCGATGAGGCCATGCCAATGATCAGGCATCAGCACCCAGGCCAGCAGGTTTGCATTCGGCCAATTGGCAGGCGCCGAAAGCCAGCGTGCCGCATCCGAAGCAACCCGCCATTCGGCAAAATGGCATTGCCGTCGCGCCGTCGTGAACGTCACGAGGTAAATCTGCCCGGCGCGCGAGTGCCGGCCTTTGCGTAGGGCTGAATAACCCGGATTCATGACGATGAATCTCGGATTTCCGGAGTCCGGTGGGTATCGGAATAATCCGGAAAACATCGCGGCTAAAGCCGCTCCCACAAAAGCCGCTCCCACCAAAGCCGCTACCCATTCTCCATGAATTTGTGGGAGGGGCTTTAGCCCCGATCAGCATTGGGCCGTCGCGATTAAAGCCGCTCCTGCAGGGGAAACCGCTACGCCGCATCCCCGCGCAACCCGCGCACCTTCGCCTCCAGCGTTTCCGCCGTCGCGCCCGCGCCATCGACCGGCGTTCCCGCCACCACCTCCACGTGCGCGCGCAACCGCCGCGGCACGCGCATGCGCCCGAGGCGCGAATCGCGCCGGCTCCACATGCTGCCCCACATGTTGCGCAGCGCCATCGGCACCACCGGCACCGGGCGGCGCTCGAGGATCTTCTCCACGCCGGACTTGAACGGCGCCATCTCGCCGTCCTTGGTCAACGCGCCCTCGGGGAAGATGCACACCAGTTCGCCCTCGGCCAGCGCGGCATCGACCGCGTCGAACGCGCGCCGCATCAGCTCCGGGTTTTCCTTCGCCCCGGCGATGGGGATCGCCTTCGCGGTGCGGAAGATCCACTTCATCACCGGGATCTCGAAGATCCGGTAATACATGACGAAGCGCACCGGCCGCGGGATCGACGCGCTCAGCACCAGCGCGTCCATGAAGCTGACGTGGTTGCACACGATCAGCGCCGCGCCCTCGTCCGGGATCGCGTCCATGCCCTGCACGCGCAGCCGATAGAGACTTCGCACCAGCAGCCAGCTGAGGAAGCGCATCAGGAATTCGGGGACGATGGTGAAGATCCAGATCGCGACCAGCGTGTTCGCGATCGCCAGCGCGAGGAAGATCTGCGGGATGCTCCAGTGCGCCCATTCGCGCAAGCCCAGGCAGATCATCGAGGCCGCGACCACGAAGCCGGAGTTCTGGATGTTGAGCGCGCCGATCACGCGGCTCAGCTCGGTTTTCGGCGTGCGGCTCTGGATCAGCGCGAACAGCGGCACCACGAAGAAGCCGGTGAACAGGCCGATGCCGACCAGGTCCAGCGCGATCCGCCACGTCCCGGGCTGGTGCAGGAACGCGGCGATGCCCAGCCCCGTCGCCGGCGCCGCGCCGCTGCGCGCGAAGTACAGGTCGAACAGGAACGCGCTCATGCCGAACGCGCCCAGCGGCACCAGCCCGATTTCCACCGTGCGCGCCGACAGCTTCTCGCACAGCATCGAGCCGATGCCGGTGCCGATGGAGAACAGCGCCAGCACGAACACGTACAGCGTGTTGCCGCCGCCGAGGTTGAGCGGCGCGTAATCCGGCAACTGCGTGGCGAACACCGTGCCCACGAACCAGAACCACGACACGCCCAGCACGGCATTGCGCACCGCCAGCTGCTTGCGCGCCAGCCGCAGTACCGCCGCCGATTCGGTGAATGGGTTCCAGTTGATGCGCAGCCCGGGCGCGTTCGCGCCCGCCTCGGGAATCGCGCGGCTCGCCAGCCACGCGGCGAGCGCGAACGCCAGCACCGCTGCGCCCGCCAGCCACGGCGCGGCCGCGCCGCCGACGCTGAAGATCAGCCCGCCGACGATCATCCCGACCAGGATCGAGACCGAGGTGCCCATTTCCACCAGGCCATTGCCGCCGGTCAGCTCGCGCGGATGCAGCACCGCCGGCAGGATGGCGTATTTCACCGGCCCGAACAGGGTGGAATGCACGCCGGTGGCGAACAGCGCGGCCAGCAGCAGCGGCAGGTTGTGCAAGGCGAAGCCGAGCGCGGCCACGCACATGATCGCCACGCCCATCACCGTGGTGATGCGGATCAGCCGCGCCTTCTCGAATTTCTCGGCGATCTGCCCGGCCGTGGCCGAGAACAGGAAGTAGGGCAGGATGAAGATCGCCGGGGCGAGGCTGGCGTACAGCGTGCGCTCGGCCGGCGTGGCCTGCAGCCAGAACAGCAGGCCGATGATGGCCTGCCGGAACACGTTGTCGTTGAAGGCGTTGAGGCACTGCACCGTGAAGAACGGCGCGAAGCGGCGTTGCTGCAGCAACTGGAACTGGCTGGAAGACATGCGGTTCCCCGACGCGGTTTGGCGGAGTCTAGCCGATGGCGCTAGGCTCTCATTGCGCGGTAGTTTCCAAGGGAACGGTTGTTTTGGCGCAAGCCCCAGCATGATCCGGGTTCGAGTCCCGGCGCCGCGCACCCATCGCACCGGAGTGAAAACAATGCGCGGTACGGCATTCATCGGTCACGCGGTATTCATGGCCTCGCTTGCGATCACGGTGGGGGTCGTGGCTTTTTACCGATGGCTGCACAAGCGTTCACAACGTCGGTCGCCGTTACAGTCGAGGAAGATCGGGCATATCCCGGGCCAGCAATTGCTGGATCGCATCGAAAAGCACCAGCAAGAAGTGAATTTCGGCCTTGACGTAATGATGATCGCCTTGCCGATGGTGTTCCTCATTTGGGCCACGCTTGAGATTGACTGGAACAAGGTGCGGTTCGGTGCTGTCGAGGTGATATTCATCATCGGCTGGGCATCGGCATTCGCCTATGGGTTCTGGCAATACCGTCGACATTATCGCCAGCGTGAGAAAGCAAAGGACGGGCTGCTTGCCGAGCGCGTCACAGGCATGCAACTCAATCGGTTGATGGCCGATGGGTGTGCCGTGTTGCATGACCTGCCTGGCGACGGATTCAACATC
>JBGAHT010000015.1:0-49815 GCA_044226035.1 Thermomonas sp.
CCGCACATGGAGTACATGACGTCGTATGCGCGTGCACAGCACCGCCTCGTCCAGGCGCTCGGCGAGGAACGGGCCAGGGCGCTGCTTTCCGGGCGCGAGGTTCGCCTCGACGACGGGACGCGGCTGGCGTTGCGCTGACCGGATCCGGGATCGAAGCGATGAGCCCCGCAGCGATGCGGGGCTTCTTGATTGGCGCCCGCCGCGCGAAACCCCCGGCCGCCCCTACAATCGCCGGATGAACGCGAACGACGACGTCCTCATCCTCGGCGGCGGCCACAACGGCCTGGTCTGCGCCGCCTATCTCGCCGGCGCCGGACTCAAGGTGCGCGTGCTCGAACGCCGGCACCTCGTCGGCGGCGCGGCGGTGACCGAGGAGTTCCATCCCGGCTTCCGCAATTCGGTGGCCAGCTACACCGTCAGCCTGCTCAACCCGAAGGTGATCCGCGACCTGCGCCTGCACGAACACGGCCTGCGCGTGGCCGAACGCCCGTACGCGAACTTCCTGCCGTTGCCGGACGGGCGCAGCTTCCGCCTCGGCGGCGGGCACACCGAAAGCGAGATCGCGAAGTTCGCGCCGCGCGACGTCGCGCGCTGGGCCGACTACAACGCGATGCTCGACCGCGTGGTCGCGGTGCTGAAGGAACTCGTGCACCTCACCCCGCCGAACGTCGGCGAGCGCATCGCCTTCGCCGACTGGCTGAATTCCTACGCAGTGGCCAGGCGGCTCAAGCACCTCGACCTGCGCGGGCGCCGCGACCTGCTCGACCTGTTCACCAAGTCCGCCGGCGAACTGCTCGACAGCTATTTCGAAGGCGAGCCGCTGAAGGCCACGCTCGGCTGGGATTCGGTGGTCGGCAATTTCGCCAGCCCGTACACGCCGGGCAGCGCCTACGTGCTGCTGCACCACCTGTTCGGCGAGGTGAACGGCAAGCCCGGCACCTGGGGCCACGCCATCGGCGGCATGGGCGCGATCACCCAGGCCATGCGCGCCGAATGCGAGGCGCGCGGCGTGGCGATCGAAACCAATGCGGAAATCGCGAAGCTGTTGGTCGAGGACGGGCGCGCGGTCGGCGTCGCGCTGGCCGATGGCCGCGAACTGCGCGCGAAGACCCTCGCCAGCAGCCTCAACCCGAAGCTGCTGTATTCGAAGCTGGTCGAGCGTTCGCAACTCGACGACGACACCGCGCAGCGCATCGATCGCTATCGTTGCGGCTCGGGCACCTTCCGCATGAACGTCGCGCTGTCGGAACTGCCGGACTTCACCGCGATGCCGGGCACGCAGGCGCAGCCGCATCATTCCAGCGGCATCCTCATCGGCCCGTCGCTGCAGTATTTCGAGCAGGCCTATTTCGATGCGAAATCGAAGGCGTACAACGCCGGCTGGGCGCGCAAGCCCATCGTCGAGGTCGTGATTTCCTCGACGCTGGACGACACGCTGGCGCCGCAAGGCCAGCACGTGGCCAGCCTGTTCTGCCAGCAGGTGAACCCCGAGGTCGATGGTGGCTGGGACGCGCATCGCGACACCGTCGCCAAATTGATGATCGACACCGTCAACGAGTACGCGCCGAACTTCGCGCGCAGCGTCATCGGCTACGAGGCGCTGTCGCCGCTCGACCTCGAACGCCGCATCGGCCTGGTCGGCGGCGACATCTTCCACGGCGCGCTCGGCCCGGACCAGATGTTCAGCGCGCGCCCATTGCTCGGCCAAGGCAACTATCGCGGCGCGTTCAAGAACCTCTATCTCTGCGGTTCCGGCACCCATCCCGGCGGCGGCGTCACCGGCCTGCCGGGCCGCAACGCCGCACGCGAGATCCTGAAGGACCTGGGCAAGGGGCCGCGCCCCGACTGAACGCACCGGTTCAGTTTTGCAGTGCAGCGTGCACAACCGCTAACGATTCCTTCACGATCATCGCGCATCCCGACGTGGGGGAGGGAGCAGGCCCGCTGAGACTTCGGTCGAAGCGGGCTTTTTTATTGCCCGTATTCGCTCGCCGCCACCCGCCTTCGACACCCCTCCCGCATGCGGGGAGGGAGTCAATCCGCAGGCACCGTGCGCGGCAGCGCCCAGGCCCGCAGCGCACCGACCTGTTCGGCCATCAGCACCGACAACGGCCGGGTGTCGCGCAACGCCTGCAGCAGCGTGGCGGTATCCAGTACGGATTGCGCGCCATGCATGGCGTACAGCGCGCTGACGATGGCCTGCTCGATCTCGGCGCCGGAAAACCCGTCGGAGGCCTCTGCCAGCGCCTGCAGGTCGATGCCGTCGCGGGGCAGCTTTCGCCGGTCCAGGTGCAAGGCGAAGATCTCGGCACGGGTCGCGGCATCGGGCAGGTCGACGAAGAAGATCTCGTCGAAGCGCCCCTTGCGCAGCAGCTCCGCGGGTAGGTCCTGCACCTGGTTGGCGGTGGCGACCAGGAACACCCGCGACTTGCGTTCGGCCATCCAGGTCAGCAGGTAGCCGAGCACGCGCCGCGACAGCCCGCCGTCGCCGTCCCCGCTGCCGGCCGCGAGGCCCTTCTCGATCTCGTCGATCCACAGCACGCAGGGCGCGAGTTGTTCGGTCGAGGCGAGCGCGGTGCGCAGGTTCTTCTCGGTTTCGCCGTGGTACTTGTCGTAGAGCGTGCCGAAGTCCAGCCGCACCAGCGGCACGCCGAAGCCGCCGGCCACCGCCTTCGCCAGCAGCGATTTCCCGCAGCCCTGCACGCCCAGCAGCAGCACGCCCTTGGGCGGCTCCAGGCTGGGCGGGGGCGGGTCCTGCAGGAATGCGTCGCGACGTTGCTCCACCCAGCGCTTCAATCGCTTCGCGCCGCCGACGTCGGCGAAGCGCGCGGTGTCGAATTCGTAGTGCAGGTGGCCGCTGCGGTTGAGCAGGTCGAACTTCAGCCGCGCCAGTTCCGGCAGGTCGCCCTGGTCGAGCACGCCGTCGTCGAAGATCAGCTGGCGCGCGATGCGGCGCGCGTCGGTCTCGCTGAGGCCGCGCAGGTTGCGCACGATCTGCTTCACCGCCTCGCGGTCGAATTCGACCTTGCGCCCGCCGTTCTCCGCGGCGTAGCGGCGCGCTTCCTCCTGCACGATCTTCAGCAGCGCGGCGACGTCCGGCAGGCGCAGGGCGAACGGCACGGCGAAGGGCTGCAGCGATTCGGGCAATTCCACCCTGGTTCCGACCAGCACCAGCACGTGCGAGCGGGTGCCGTTGCGGTCGATGATGTCGCGCAACTGGCGCTGGTAGCTGGCGTAGCCGAGGTAGGGCTGCGCATCCAGCAGCAGGTAGGTGCCGCGTTGGTCGGCATTGCGGATCGCGGCGAGCGCCGCGCCGAAGTCGGGCGGGATGCCGCAGTCTTCCTCGCGGTCAAGGTCGAGGCGGCGCAGGCCCTCGGTGACCGACCATCGGTATTGCGCGCGCCACGCATAGGCCATCGATTGCCGGAACAGCTCGACCACCCGCGCTTCGTCGGGCGTTTCGACCACCAACAGCGGGGTTTCGGCGCGAAGTAGCGCCACGAGGTCCTGCAATTCGCCCATGGCGGCACGATAGCGGCGCGGATGGAATGCCACAATCGCGGCATGCAGCCGTTCGCGCCATTGATCGCACGCAAGCTGGCCTCGTTGCCGGCCGATGCGCCGTGGCGCGGCGACGAGGCCTTCGTCGAACGCCTCGGCCGGCTCGCCGTCGCCAGCGATTTCGCCCTGGCCACCCTGGCCGCGCAGCCGGAACTGCTCGAACGCCTGCGCGCCGACGAGGGCGCCGCGCCGATCCCGCCGCCGCAACTGGCCGCCGACAACCGCGGCGAATGGCCGCGCCTGCTGGTCGAGGCCATCCTCGCCGGCAGCACGCGGCTGGCGGAAACCTGCCTGCGGCTCGCACTCGCGGCGCTGGAAGGCGAGTTCGCCGAACGCCACGGCGTCGTCCGCGCCCTTCGACTTCGGCCTGCGGCCTACGCTCAGGACGAACGGGATGATGTGGTGCGGCTGGTCGTGTTCGGGCTGGGCAAGCTCGGCGGCGGCGAACTGAATTTCTCCTCCGACATCGACCTGGTCTACGCCTACGCGCGCGATGGCGAGAGCGATGGGGCGCGCCCGCTCGCGGCCGAGGATTACTTCTCGCGGCTCGGGCAGCGCCTGGCGAAACTGCTGGACGAGGTCACCGCCGACGGCTTCAGCCATCGCGTCGACCTGCGCCTGCGCCCCTACGGCAACGCCGGCCGCGTCGCGTGGTCGTTCGCGGCGCTGGAACAGTACTTCCAGCGCGAGGGCCGCGACTGGGAACGCTACGCCTGGCAGAAGGCGCGGCCGGTCGCCGGCGACCTCGAGGCGGGCGAAGGCTTCCTCGACGCGCTGCGGCCGTTCGTCTATCGCCGCTACCTGGACTTCGGCGCGCTCGCCGGCCTGCGCGAGATGAAGGCGATGATCGCGGCCGAGGTCGCGCGCAAGGACATGGCCGACGACATCAAGCGCGGGCCCGGCGGCATCCGCGAAATCGAATTCCTCGCCCAGGCCCTGCAATTGATCCGCGGCGGGCGCGAACCGGCGCTGCGCGAACGCCGCCTGCTGCCCGCGCTGGACGCGCTGGTCGCGGCCGGGCAGGTGGCGCCGCAGGTCGGCGCCGCGCTGGGCGAGGCCTACCGTTTCCTGCGCGTGCTCGAGAACCGCCTGCAGATGCGCCGCGACGCGCAGACCCACCGGCTCCCGGAAGACGGCGAGGAACGCGCGCGGCTGGCCGCTTCGCTCGGCTTCGTCGACTGGGCGGGGCTGCTGTCGGCGCTCGACGCGCGGCGCGAACGCGTGGCGGCCGAGTTCAACGCCTTGCTCGGGCAGCGCCGGCGCGACGCGGACGCGGGCGAACTCGCCTCCTACTGGCGCGCGCTGCCGGACGCGGGCGAGGCGCGGACGCTCGCCGACGCGGGCTTCGCCGATGCGGCCGCGCTCGACGCGAACCTGCGCGATTTCGCGCGTGCGCCCGGCGTGCGCGACCTCGCCGACGCGGTGCGCGCGCGCCTGGACCGCGTGGTGCCGGCCTTGCTGCAGGCCTCGGCGGCCTCGGCGCAACCCGACGCCGCATTGCGGCGGGCGATGGCGCTGCTGCACAACATCCTGCGCCGCAGCAGCTACCTCGCCCTGCTCGACGAACGGCCGACGGCCTTGTCGCGGCTGGTGGACGTGGTCGCGCGCAGCGGCCTGCTCGCCGAACGCATCACCGCGCACCCGCTGCTGCTCGACGAACTGCTCGATGCGCGCCTGTCCGGCCCCTTGCCGCAACGCGAGGCCTTGCGCGCCGAATGCGAAGCCGCGATGTCCGCGGCCGGCGGCGACGTCGAGCAGGCCCTGCATGCCTTGAACGAGAAGCGCCACGCGCTCGGCTTCCGCATCGCGCTGGCCACGCTCGACAACCGCCAAGCGGCGGCGGAAAGCGCGCGCCAGCTGGCCTGGCTGGCCGATGCGGTGGTCGCCTGCGTGCTGCGGCTCGCGCAGGCCGAAGTCGAACGCGCGCACGGCACGCTCGACGCGCGCTTCGCCGTGCTCGGCTACGGCAGCCTCGGCGGCGAGGAACTCGGCTTCGGTTCCGACCTCGACCTGGTGTTCCTGTTCGACGCCGATGCGAACGCGCAATCGAATGGCGCGCGCGCGCTGGACGCGCCGCGCTGGTGCGCGCGCCTCGCGCAGAAGATCGTCGCGTTGCTGGACACGCCCACCGCCGGCGGGCGCCTGTACGACATCGACGTGCGCCTGCGCCCGGACGGCGCCAAGGGCCTGCTGGTGTCGAGCCTGGCCAGTTTCTCCGAGTACCAGCGCGAACGCGCCTGGACCTGGGAACACCAGGCGCTGGTGCGCGCGCGCTGCGTCGCCGGCGACGCGTCGCTTGGCGGGGCATTCGAATCCGTGCGCGCGGAAACGCTGTCGAAACCGCGCGACGCGGGCAAGCTCGCGGAGGAGGTGTCGTCGATGCGCGCGCGCATGCGCGCCGAACTCGACCGTTCCGACGCGGCGCGCTTCGACCTCAAGCAGGGCGAAGGCGGGCTGGTCGACCTCGAGTTCCTGCTGCAGTTCCTCGTGCTGCGCGATGCCGGCGCGCATCCGGAATCGCTCGCGCCGCGCGACACGCCCGGCCTGCTGCGCGCGCTCGGCGACGCGGGCGTGTTGCCGGACGCCGGCGCCCTGCGCGAGGCGCATGCCGCCCTGCTCGACGCCGGCCTGCGCTGCACGCTGGACCGGCGCAAGCGCCTGCTGCCGTGGGCGGAAGTCCCGGAAGCGGCGCGCTCCGCGATTTCGGCGGCGGCGCGCGCGGCGGGGCTGGCGTTCGGCCCGGAATGATCGAATGCCTGTGGGAGGGGCTTCAGCCCCGATATGGGATTGTCGCGAGATTCGTCGCGGCTAAAGCCGCTCCCACAGGATCAGAGGGCTAATCGCTCGCGCACGATGTCCGCGACGCGCGCGGTTTCGCGCAGGGGTTCGGCCGCGAACGGTTCCAGTTCCGCGTCGGCATCGCGCACGCGGCCCAGTGCGCGCAGGCGGTCGAGGAAACCGCGCGGCCGCCCGCCGAGGCGTTCGCCGGCGAGCGCGAACACCGGGGCGAAGGTCGCGCAGGCCTCGGACAGCATGTTCACCGAGTCGGCGGTCGCGACGATGCGGTCGGCCCAGCCGAGCAGGCCGGGGTAGGGGTTCGCGCCATCTTCGGCGCCGGTCCAGCACGCGCCCGGGCCTTGCGTGACCGCCGCGCGCAACGCGTTGCGCCACGCTTCCGGCGTGCGTCGCGAGGCGGTGGCGAGCAGGCTGCCGCCCTGCGCGTGCACGCCCGCGGCGATGGCCCGCAACATCGCGACGAACGCATCGCCGGCGAGCGGCCAGTGCGGCGAAGGACCGCCGATCAGCAATGCCACGCGCGGCCGCGGCAACAGCGCGAGCGCGGGGAAATCGCGGCGGCCTTCGGCCAGCCACAGGTCGTCGACCGGATGCAGGCTGCCGAGCATCGCAATCACGTTCTCGCCGCGCAGGCCGTCGTGTTCGGGCGCGACCAACAGGTCCCAGTGCCTCGGGTCGATGCGCGGATCGAGGACCTGCACCACCTTGCTGCCGCGTTCGCGCAGCAGGCGCGTGGCCAGCGCGGCGCGGCGCCCGCAGCCGATGGCCAGGCGCGGCGGCGACTGCAGCGCGCGCGCGAAGTCGGCGCCGAAGGCGCGATGCGAAAGCGGCCATTCGCGCGGCGCGACCCAGCGCCACGGCGCGCGCGCATCCAGCGTCCAGTGCCGGCTCGCGCCGTGGCCGAGCGCGCCGGCCAGGGCCAGCGCCTGGCGCTGGTTGCCGGCGCGGGCATCGGCCAGCGTCCAGGGGGCTTCGCTCGCCTCGGTCGGGGTTGGCCGTTCCATGCGTGGCACCAATGCGTTGCGCGAGGTGGAATTCCGAACGCCGGCGACCACTTTACACTGTGCGCCATCGTTCCCACGAGGATTGCCCTTCGCCATGCACCAGGCCCTGCCCGCCGCGGCGCTCGACCAGCTGTTCCGCACCGCGCGTACCTACAACGCCTTCGGCGGCGAGATCGGCGACGACACGCTGCACCAGCTCTACGACCTGATGAAGTTCGGCCCGACCGAGGCCAACTCCACGCCGGCGCGCATCGTCTTCGCCAAGTCGGAGGCGGCGAAGGCGAAACTCGGCCCGGCGCTGAGCGAGGGCAACTTCAGGAAGACGATGTCCGCGCCGGTGGTCGCCATCGTCGGCTACGACATGCGCTTCTTCGACAAGCTGCCGGTGCTGTTCCCGCACACCGACGCCAAGCCGTGGTTCGAGCACCGCGAGGAAGCCAACCTGGCGTGGGTGGCGATGCGCAGCGCGAGCCTGCAGACCGCCTACCTGATCCTGGCCGCGCGCGCGCTCGGCCTCGATGCCGGCCCGATGTCCGGCTTCGACAACGCCAAGGTCGACGCCGCGTTCTTCGCCGGCACGCCGATCCGCTCGAACGTGCTGGTGAACCTCGGCGTGGGCGATCCGGCCAGCATCTTCCCGCGTTCGCCGCGCCTGCCGTTCGACGAAGCCTGCCGCATCGAATGACCGCTTCGAACCAACACGCCCTTCCCCCGCACGGAGCCCTGCCATGACGATCCGTCCCGCCATCCTCGCGCTCGCGCTCGCCGCCTCCTTCGGCGCCGCCGCCAAGCCCGTTTCCTACCAGCTCGACCCGGGCCACACCGTGGTGCTGGCCAGCTGGAGCCACTTCGGCTATTCGCATCCCAGCGCCAACTTCGGCCAGGCCAGCGGCACGCTGGTCTACGACGCCGACGACGTGGCGAATTCGAGCGTCGAGGTGACGCTGCCGCTGTCGGGCCTCGACACCTTCGTGCCCAAGCTCGACGAACACCTGCGCAGCGCCGATTTCTTCGACGCGGCCAAGTACCCGACCATCACCTTCAAGAGCAACATGGTCCACGACATGGGCGGCGGCAAGCTGATGATCATGGGCGACCTGACCGTGCACGGCGTGACCAGGCCGGTGACGCTGGACGCGACGCTGAACAAGGCCGCGTTCAACCCGATGTTCAAGGCCGACGTGATCGGTTTCGACGCGACCGCCACGATCAAGCGCTCGGACTTCGGCGTCGGCGCCTACGTGCCGAACGTCGGCGACGAGATCGCGATCCGCATCACCACCGAGGCCCAGGCCGCGGCGGCGAAATGATCGTCGAGCGTCCCGCTTCCGCGCGCGGCCGGGTCGAGATGGGCTGGCTCGACAGCCGGCACACCTTCTCGTTCGGGCATTACCACGACCCGCGCTGGATGGGCTTCGGCCCGCTGCGCGTGATCAACGAGGACCGGGTCGCGCCGGGCGGCGGCTTCGCGCCGCATTCGCACGCGAACATGGAAATCCTGAGCGTGGTGCTGTCCGGCGGGCTCGCGCACCGGGACAGCACGGGCACCGACGGCGTGATCCGCCCCGGCGAAGTGCAATGGATGAGCGCGGGCCACGGCATCACCCACAGCGAGTACAACGCGTCCGATGCCGAGCCGGCGCATTTCCTGCAGATCTGGATCCAGCCCGACCGGGTGAACGCGCCGCCGGCGTATGCGCAGGCGTTCTTCGACCCGCAGGCGCGGCGCGGGCGCTGGCAACTGCTGGCTTCGCCCGACGGCGGCGACGGCAGCCTCGCGATCCGCCAGCAGGCGTGGTTGCGCGCGACCCGGCTCGGCGCGGGCGAAAGCGTGGAGTGGACGCTGGATCCGGCGCGGCGCTACTGGCTGCACGTGGCCAGCGGCGAAGCCTCGGTCGCGGGCCGCGAACTCGGCGCCGGCGATGCGCTGGGGTTCGTCGAGGAAAGCGGCGCCTTGACCGTCTCCGGGCGCGGCGCGGAACCGGCCGACGTCCTGTTGTTCGACCTGCCGGACTGAAAACCCTCCCCTTCAAGGGGAAGGAGAAAGAGAAAGCAGCCGCTACAATGTGCCTGTCTCCACGCAGGACCGCGCCCATGACCGCCGCCGATGCCATCCAGGCCAACGCGCAACAGCGCTACGAAGTGCGTCGCGCCGACCTGCCGCTGAGCTGCCCGCAGCCGTCGATGGCGTTGTGGAACTCGCATCCGCGCGTCTACCTGCCGATCGAGGCCGACGGCGGGACCTGCCAGTGTCCGTATTGCGGCGCGACCTACGTCCTCGTCGATTGAAAAAATGCTGTCTTCCCGAGCGCAGCGAGGGATCTGCTTTTCCGGTGACAGCAACAGCAGGTCATTCCCCCGGAACGAGTCCGGGGTCAGGATGACAAGCGGGTGAATGCGAATCGCCTGACCGTCGTGCAATTGCTGCCCGCGCTCGAAGCGGGCGGGGTCGAGCGTTCGACGCTGGAAATCGCCGAGGCGCTGGTCCGGGCCGGGCATCGCGCCATCGTCGTGTCCAGGGGCGGGCGCCTGTTGCCGCAACTCGAAGCCATCGGCGCGGAGCACGTCGCGCTCGATATCGGCCGCAAGTCGCCGCTGGTGTTCCGCCACGCATCCGCGCTGCGAAAGCTGTTCGCGCAAACGCAGGCCGACATCGTGCACGCGCGTTCGCGCATGCCGGCGTGGCTGGGCTGGTTCGCCTTGCGTGGAATGCCGGAATCGGCGCGACCGCATTTCGTCACCACCGCGCACGGCCTGAATTCGCGCTCGCGCTACAGCGCGGTGATGACCCGCGGCGAACGCGTGGTCTGCGTGTCGAAGACCGTTCGCGACTACCTGCTCGGGAATTATCCGCAGGTCGATCCGGCGAAGCTGGTGGTGATCCCGCGCGGGATCGATCCCGCGCGTTTCCCGCGCAGCCCGTGGCCCGATCGCGATGCGCGCGCGCAGGTCGCCGCGCGGTTGCCGCGGCTCGGCGGCGACGGGCCGCTGCTGCTGTTGCCCGGGCGCGGCACGCGGCTGAAGGGCCATGCCGATGCATTGCGGCTGCTCGCGCAGTTGCGCGGTTCCGGACTCGACGCGCGCTTGTGGATGCCCGGCGCGCGCGAAGCCGGGCGCGAGGCCTACCTCGCCGAACTCGAAACGCTGCAGCGCACGCTCGGCATCGACGGCGCGGTGGAGATGACGCCGCCGACCGACGCCATCGCCGCGGCCTACGCCGCCAGCGACCTGGTGCTGCAGCTCTCGCGCAAGCCGGAGGCGTTCGGGCGCACGGTGGCCGAAGCCTTGTCGGTGGGGCGCGGCGTGCTCGGCTGGGACCACGGCGGCGTCGGCGAACTGCTGCGCGAACTGCAGCCCGAAGGCGCGGTCGCGCCGTTCGACGAAGGCGCGCTCGCGTCGCGCGCGCGCGCGATGCTGGCGCAGCCGCCATCGCCACCGGCTACCATCCCCTACACGTTGCATGCGATGCAGGAGGCCACGCTTGGGCTCTACGCCGAACTCCGCGGCTGAAACCTCGGCCATCGCCGGCTGGCGCTGGGCGCCGGCGTGGGTGCTGGCCTACGTCGCGCTGTGGCCGGCGCCGGGATATGCGGAAGGCGTGCTGGTGCTCGGCGCGCTGGTCGCGATCGCGAAGTTGCTGCTGCAACGCTTCCGCGGCGGCACCCGCCTGCTCAGCCACCAGGCCTGGGCGCTGACCGGCGTGCTGTTCGCGGCGTACTGGCTGCCGGAGCTGTTCTCGACCTTCGACGCGGCCAATCGCGCGCACAGCCTCGCGCAGACCGTGTCCGACCTGCGCTACCTGCCGTTCCTGTGGCTGGCCGCGTCCGCGGTCGCCAGCGACGCCGGGCGGCGCACGACCTTCACCGGGCTCGCGGCGATCATGGGCGTCTGGACGCTGGATGCGCTGCTGCAGGAAGCCTTCGGCGCGAGCCCGCTGTTCTCGCTCATCGACATGGCCAAGCACGCGATCAGCGACCACGGCATGTGCACCGCCGAGGAAGTGCAGAGGCTCGACCGGCTCAGTGGCATCCTCGGCCCGTGCAACCTCAAGCTCGGCCTGGTGCTGGCGAGCCTGTCGCCGTTCGTGCTCGACGTCGCGAACCGGCGCTGGGGCATCGCGGGCTGGCTGGTCTCCGCGTTCGCGGTGGGGCTGGTGATCCTGCTCGCCGGCGCGCGCGCCTCGTGGATCACCTATGCGCTGGTGCTGGCCTTGTCCGGCTGGCGCGCGCTGGGCCTGCGCAAGCTCGCGGTGGTGTTCGCGCTGGGCGCGGTGTTCGCGGTCGGGTTGTTCGCGTTCTCGCCGCAGGTGCGCGAGCGTTTCGAACGCACCTCCGCGGCGCTGACCGCCGACCGCAATGGCGTCGATGTCGCGCTGTCCGGTCGAACGCGCATCTGGGGCGCGGCGCTGTGCATGATCCGCGAGCATCCGGTGAACGGCGTGGGCGCGCGCGATTTCCGCGACGTGTTCCCGGCCTGCGATCCCGAGCCGGGCCAGGTCGCGGCCTGGGGCGATGGACCGGCCTTCCACGCGCACCAGTGGGTGCTGGAAGTGTTGAGCGAAACCGGCGTGCTCGGCCTGCTGCTGTGGATCGCCGGCATCGCGATGGCATGGCGCGCGTGGCGCTACGCGCCGCCCGCGGCGCGCGACCGCGCGCGGCCGCCGATGATCGCGCTGGTCGCGACGCTGTTCCCGTTCAACACCCACCTCGCGTTCTATTCCACGTTCTGGGGCGGACTGACGCTGCTGCTCGCGGCGCTGTACGCCGGCAGCCTGCTCGCGAACGAATCGCAGGTTCAGCCCGAATAGACGTCGCTGCCGTCGGGGCGGCGCTTGAAGCGGCGGTGGATCCACAGGTATTGCGCCGGCGCGGCGCGCGCCATGGCCTCGATGCCGGCGATCACGCGCGCGGTGTCGGCGGTCGCGTCCGCCGACGGGAAGTCCTCGAACGCCGGGCCGATCGACAGGTCGAAGCCGCCGTCTTCGCGGCGCCGGTGCGAGAACAGCAACACCGCCGCGCCCGACATGCGCGCGAGCTGGTGGGTCGAGGTCAGGCTGTGCGCGGGCTGGCCGAAGAACGGCACGTACACGCTGTCGCCGCGGCTCGGGTCCTGGTCGGGCGCGTACCACAGCAATCCGCCGCGCTTGAGGTGGCGCGCCGCGCCGCGCACGTCCTGCTTGGCGAACATCGCCGCGGCGTAGCGCGCGCGGCCGCGCAGCACCGCCCATTCCATCGCCGCGTCGGCGTAGGGCCGGTACATGCCGGCGAGCGGCACCCCGGCCTCGCACAGCAGGCGGCCGCACACCTCGAGCGTGGTGAAGTGCCCGGAGACGACGATCACCCCGCGCCCGCCCGCGCGCGCGGCGGCGAGGTGTTCCAGCCCGTCGATGCGGATGCCGCGCTTGAGCGCTTCGACCGAGCCCCACCACGCGCGCCCGAATTCGAACAGGCTGGTCCCGAGCGCGGCGAAGTGTTCGCGCAGCAGCGCCTCGCGCGCGCCCTGGTCCCGTTCCGGGAAGCACAGCGCGAGGTTGGTCGCGGCGATGCGGCGGCGTTCGCGCAGGATGCCGCGCAGCAGCGGGCCGAGGACGACGCGCCCGAGCCGGCGCTGCAACGCCCACGGCAGGCGCGCGGCCAGCGCGAGCAGGCCGATCCCGCACCACGCCGGCCAGGTGCGCGGTGAAAGCGGCGGTGGCGCGGAATCGGGCATCGATCGATTGTAGCGGGGCGGTTCCTGGTTGTTGGTTCCTGGTTGTCGGAATCGCGCCGGTGCTGCTTTTTCCGGCAACCCACAACCAGGAACCCACAACCGTTATCCTTTTCCACATGCGGGCCGACATCACCGAACGTGCGCTGCGCGGCCTGTATTCGGCGGCGCTGTACGTGCTGGTGCCGGTCACGGTCTACCACCTGATCTGGCGCGGATTCCGCCAGCCGGCCTACCTGCAGCGCTGGGGCGAACGCTACGGCGTGTATCGCACGCCAGCGACCGATCCGGTGCGGTGGGTGCATGCGGTCTCGGTCGGCGAAGTGAACGCGGCCGCGCCGCTGGTCGATGCGCTGCTCGCGCAACATCCGCGCGAACGCCTGCTGGTCACCACCATCACCCCGACCGGTTCGGCGCGGGTGCGCGCGCTGTGGGGCGAACGCGTCGACCACGTCTACCTGCCCTACGACCTGCCGGGCGCGGTGTCGCGGTTCCTGCGCCATTTCCGCCCGCGCATCGGCCTGGTCCTGGAAACCGAACTGTGGCCGAACCTGCTGTTCGGCTGCCGCGACCACGGCGTGCCCGCGATCATCGTCAACGGCCGTTTGTCCGAACGCTCGCTGCAGGGCTACGGCCTGCTGAAGCCCCTGCTCGGGCGCGCGTTGCGCAGCCTGCGCGGGATCGTCGCGCAGTCCGCCGCCGACGCCGCGCGTTTCCTGCGCCTGGGCGCATCGCCGAAAACCACCGTGGTCGGCGGCAACCTGAAGTTCGACATCGCCGCCGATCCGCAGGCGCAATCGTTCGCGCGCGCGTTCCGCGCGGCCGAAGGCGCGCGCCCGACGTGGATCGCGGCCAGCACCCACGCCGGCGAGGAGGCCGCGGTGCTCGCGCTGCACCGGCGCCTGCGCCAGCGCTGGCCGCGATTGCTGCTGCTGTGGGCGCCGCGGCATCCGGAGCGCTTCCGCCCGGTCGCGTACGCGGCCGTGCAGGCGGGATTCCGCACCGCGACGCGGCAGATGACCCACCAGCCCGACGCGGCCGACGACGTGTTCGTGGTCGATACGCTGGGCGAGCTCGCGCGTTTCTACGCCTGCGCGGACGTGGCCTTCGTCGGCGGCAGCCTCGAGGACATCGGCGGGCACAACCTGCTCGAGCCCGCGGCCGCCGGCACCGCGATGGTCACCGGCCCGCACCTGCGCAATTTCGCCGACATCGCCGCGCAGCTCGAGGCGGCGGGCGCGTTGCGCATCGGCGCCGACCAAACCGCGGTGGGCGATGCGCTGGAAGCCCTGCTCGCGGATGCGGACGCGCGCGCGGCGATGGCCGCGGCGGCGCAGCGATTGCTCGAAAGCGGGCGCGGCGCGTTGCAGCGCACGCTGGACTACGTCGACGCGATGGCGCCGGCAGCGGCGGCGGCTTGAGCGACCGCGCGCGGGTTACGGGTTGGCTTCGCCCACCGGCGTATCGACGGTGAGCAGGCGGTTCACGTCCTGCACGTCGTCCGCGCCGAGCGAGCCCGCGGCCTGGCCCAGCAGCAACCGGCTCTGCAGGAAGTTGTATTTCGCCAGCGCATAGGCCTGTTGCGCATTGAACAGGTTCTGCTGGTTGATCAGCACGTCGACCACGGTGCGGGTGCCGACTTCCAGCCCGACCTGCGAAGCGTCGTAGGCGCTCTTCGCCGAAACCACCGCGAGCCGGCGCGCCTCGACCTCGCTCACGCCCGCGACCAGGGCCTGGTAGGCGCTGCGGGTGTTGCGCTCGACCGCGCGCTTGGTCTGCTCCACCGCGTCGGCGGCGGCGTCGCGCTTGGCGAGCGCGCTGCGCACCTGGGACTGGGTGGCGAAGCCGGAGAAGATCGGCACGCTGAGGGAAATATTCACGCTGCTCGAGGCTTCGTTAGGGCCCGGACCGAAATCCGGATTGAACAGGCTTGGAATCGCTTTGCCGTAACTCGCGGTCAAGCCGAGTGTTGGCAGGTGGCCCGAACGCGCGGTACCGACGTTGGCTTCGGCCGCCTCCAGGTCGGCGCGCTGCGCCTGCAGGCTGGGGTTCTGCCCGGTCGCGGTGGCGACCCAGGCATCGATGCCCTGCTGTGCCGGCAACGCGGGCTGGAAATCCTCGGGCAGACCCTTGAGGTCGCCGACCCGGGTGCCGGTGATCTGCACCAGCGCCTGGTAGGCGTCCTGCAGCGTGTTGCGGGTCAGGATGGTGTTGGCGCGCGCGGCGTCGTACTGCGCGCGCGCCTCGTGCACGTCGGTGATCGGCGCGAGGCCGACCTCGAGGCGCTTGCTGGCGAGGTCGAACTGCTTCTTCAGCGCGGCCTCGCTGGCTTCGGCTGCGGCGAGCGTTTCCAGTTGCACCAGCACGTTGAAGTACGCGGCCGAGGTACGGGTGATCAGGTCGTGCCCGGCGGCGACCAGGTCGTAGCCGCCGGCGCGATCGAGCGCCTTGGCCCCGCGCAGCGCGGTGTAGTTGCCGTAGTCGAACAGCGATTGGTTCAGGGTGACGCCCCAGGAACCGGTCTGCACGCTGCTGCCCGGACCGAGGTCGCTGCGGGTGACGCCCACCGAGCCGCCGATCTGCGGCAGCAGCGCCGCGCGCGCCAGCACCGGATTCTCGGCGGCGACCGCGCGGTTGGCCTCGGCGGCGGCGTATTGCGGATCGTTCTGGCGCGCCTGCTGGTAGGTCTGCATCAGGTCTTCGGCGTGGACGACGCCGAGCGGCGACAGCGCGGCGGCGAGGGCGAAGGCGAGCGGAAGACGGCGCATGCGGGGGTCCTGGTTCAGAACTGGAAGGCGGGAACCGGGGCGGCCCCGGCGAGGTAGGGCAATTCGGTTTCGAACAACGATTGGATGCGCGCATCGTTGACGCCGTTGCGGGCGTCCACGCGCACGGCTTCCATCGCCGGCGCACGGCCGCGCACCACGAACATCCGTCCGTTCGGGTTCAGCCACTGCAGGAAGCGCGCCGGGATCGCGTCGACCGCGCCGCCGACGCAGATCGCGTCGAAGCGGCGGTCGCTGTCCCACGCGAACGCGTCGGCGGTTTCGATCGCGATGTTCTGGCCGAAGCCGAGCGCGTCGATGCGCGCGCGCGCGGCCTCGGCGAGGCCGGCGTGGCGTTCGAGGCTGGTCACCTCGCGCGCGAGGCGACCGAAGCAGGCGGTGAGGTAGCCGCTGCCGGTGCCGATCTCCAGCACGGACTCGGTCGCGGCCGGCAGCAGGGCCTGCAGCGCGCGGCCGTCGAGCACCGGCTTCCAGCTGCGTTCGCCCTCGCCGATCGGCAGTTCGAGGTCGGCGTAGGCCAGCGCGCGGTGGGTTTCGGCGAAGAAGGCTTCGCGCGGCAGCGAGGCGAGCACGTCGAGCACGCGCGGGTCGAGCACGTCCCACGGCCGGACCTGCTGTTCGACCATGGTTTCGCGGGCTTTGGCGTAATCGAGGCTGGGGCTCATGGATCGAGGGTCGCGTGGCGCTGGAGGGAGGGCAATTCTAAGGCCGGGCCGGCGTCGGTCGTTGCGGGGAGTGTGGCTGTGCCAGCACACCGATACAGAGTGCCGGAAGTCAGCGGGCCGAAAGTCATCGCGAACGGCGTCGCGTCGCCTCAGCGCCTGGCATAGGCGCGCAGGAAGAAGTCGACGACCGCAGTCACGTGCCGCTCCGGCGTGTCGAGGTTGCCGCCGCAGCTGAAGCCGAACACCGCCAGCGCGTGCGGCTCGCCCTTGAGCAGGGTGAAGAACTGCGATGCCGCGCGTTGGCAGTCCTCGATCTCCAGCTCGCCGCTGGCCACGCGGCGTTCCAGCAGGTCGGTGAAGGACTGCTGCACGCGCTGCGGGCCGGCCTCCCAGAATGCCGCCGGCATCGCGCTGCTGGCGACCTGCGGCGAACACAGGATGCGATGCCCGGCGATCGCTTCCGGGGTCATGATCATGCTGAAGAAGGCGCTGCCGATGGCGAGCAGGCGCTCGCGCACCGGCGTGCCCGGTTCGGCCACGAACAAGGTGGTCGGCATGCCCTGCTCGCAGTGCGCACGCACGGCCTCGGTGAACAGGCTGTCCTTGTCGCCGAAGTGGCTGTACACGGTGAGCTTGGACACGCCGGCCGCGGCCGCGATCTGGTCCATGCTCACGCCGTCGTAGCCCTGCTCGACGAACAGGCGCTTGGCCGCATCCAGGATCGCGGCGCGCTTGCCGAGATCCTTCGGCCGGCCCGGGGCATTGGGCTTGGCGGAATCGTGGCGGGCGAGGGCGGAAGCCATGGGGCAATACTAGACGAAGCGGTTCTATATTTATACTATACCGTCGAGTCCATTAATCTTTGGCGAAGGCCAGTGGGGGCGACATGGGGTGCAGGCTGAAGCTTGCGATGTTGGCGCTGGCCCTCACCACCGCGCTCGCCGCATGCGGCAAGCCCGACGCGCCCGTCGAAACCGCGCGCCCGGTGCTGGTCGTGCATCCCGGCGACGGCGCGCACGCCGCATTCACCGCCTACGCCGGCGAGATCCGCGCACGCGAGGAAAGCGCATTGTCCTTCCGCATCGGCGGCGCGATGGTGAAGCGCCTGGTCGATGCCGGCGACCGCGTGCGCCGTGGCCAGGTGCTGGCCGAGCTCGATCCCGGCGACGCCGGCCTGCAGGTCGCCGCCGCGCAGGCGGAGATGGCGCGATTGGGCGGCGACCTGGAACGCTATCGCACGCTGGTCGCGCAGAAGCTGGTCAGCCAGTCGGCCTTCGACGCGCAACAGGCCGCCTACCGCGCCGCGCGCGCGCAATACGAGCTCATGCGCAACCAATCCGCGTACACGCGATTGGTCGCTCCGCGCGACGGCGTGATCGCGACGCGGCTGGCCGAAGCCGGGCAGACCGTCGCCGCCGGCCAAACCGTCTACACCTTGGCCGGCGATGGCGGCCGCGAAGTCGCGATCGCCCTGCCGGAATCGCGCATCCGCGAGATGGCGGTCGGCCAACCAGCCTTGGTCGAGCTGTGGAACGCGCCGGGCCAGCGGTTGCAGGGCCGCATCCGCGAGATCTCGCCCGCCGCCGATCCGCAGGCGCGCACCTACGCCGCGCGCGTCGCGCTGGATGGCGATGCGGCGAATGCGGTCGAACTCGGCCAGAGCGCGCGCGTGTACCTGCAGGAACAGGGCGATGCCGCCGCGTTGCAGGTGCCGCTGTCGGCGGTGCAACGCGCGGCGGACGGCAAGCAGGCGTCGCTGTGGGTGGTCGACCCGGTGTCGCGGCGCGTGCACCTGGCGCCGGTGCGCATCGGCGAATACGCGGAGGACGAGGTGCCCGTGCTGGGCGGCGTCGCGGCGAACGCGTGGGTCGTCGCCGCCGGCGGACACCTGCTGCGCGAAGGGCAATTGGTCGCGCCGGTGGATCGCGACAACCGCCCCGTGCTCGAAACCACGCCCGCGGCCGCGGCGAAGTAAGCCGCCATGCGCTTCAATCTTTCCGAATGGGCGCTGCGCAACCGCACGCTCGTCCTCTACGCGATCCTGATGCTGGGCCTGCTCGGCGCGTGGTCGTACCGCCACCTCGGCCAGTCCGAGGACCCGCCGTTCACCTTCAAGGCGATGGTGGTGCGCACGATCTGGCCCGGCGCCACCGCGGAAGAGGTGGCGGAGCAAGTCACCGACCGCATCGAAAAGAAGCTGATGGAGACCGGCCAGTACGAGTTCATCCGCTCCTACTCGCGGCCGGGCGAATCGCAGATCATCTTCATCGCCAAGGATTCGCTGCGCAGCAAGGACATCCCGCCGCTGTGGTACCAGGTGCGCAAGAAGGTCGGCGACATCAAGGCGACCCTGCCGCGCGACGCCATCGGCCCGTTCTTCAACGACGAGTTCGGCGACACCTTCGGCAACATCTACGCGCTGACCGGCGATGGCTTCGACTACGCCGTGCTCAAGGACTACGCCGAGCGGCTGGAGCTGGAACTGCAGCGCGTGCCCGACGTCGGCAAGGTCGACCTGCTCGGCCTGCAGGACGAGAAGATCTTCATCGAGCTGTCCAACACCAAGCTGGCCTCGCTCGGCATCCCGCTGACCGCGGTGCAGCAAGCGCTGGACGAACAGAACGCGGTGGTGCCGGCCAGCTTCTTCGAAACCGCCGGCGAGCGCGTGCAGATGCGCGTCAGCGGGCGCTTCGACTCGGTGCAGGCGATCCGCGATTTCCCGATCCGCGCCGGCGACCGCACCTTCCGCCTCGGCGACGTGGCCACGGTGACCCGCGGCTTCTCCGATCCGCCGGCGCCGCGCATGCGTTTCATGGGCGAGGACGCGATCGGCATCGCGGTGTCGATGCGCGACGGCGGCGACATCCTCAAGCTGGGCAAGGCGCTGGAGGGCGATTTCGCGCGCCTGCAGCAGACCCTGCCGGCCGGCATGCAGCTGCGCAAGGTCTCCGACCAGCCGCTGGCGGTGACGCGTTCGGTCGACGAATTCGTCAAGGTGCTGACCGAGGCGGTGGTGATCGTGCTGCTGGTCAGCTTCCTGTCGCTGGGCCTGCGCACCGGCGCGGTGGTCGCGCTGTCGATCCCGCTGGTGCTGGCGATGACCTTCGCCGCGATGCACTACTTCGGCATCGGCCTGCACAAGATCTCGCTGGGCGCGCTGGTGCTGGCGCTGGGCCTGCTGGTCGACGACGCGATCATCGCGGTCGAGATGATGGTGGTGAAGATCGAGCAGGGCTACGACCGGATCAAGGCGGCGGCCTTCGCCTGGGACAGCACCGCGTTCCCGATGCTGACCGGCACGCTGGTCACCGCCGCGGGCTTCCTGCCGATCGCCACCGCGGCGTCGAGCACCGGCGAATACACGCGTTCGATCTTCCAGGTGGTGACCATCGCGCTGCTGATCTCGTGGGTGGCGGCGGTGGTGTTCATTCCCTACCTGGGCTACCAGCTGCTGGAGGAGCAGGGCGCCGAAGCCGCGCCGAAGGGCCGCCTCGCGCGCGCGTTCCGCCGCCTGCGCGATGCCTTCGCCGCCGGTGCATCGCGCATCCCGCGCATCGGCGCTGCGCTGTCCGACCACATCACGGCGAAACACCATCACGAAGCCGCGCACGACCCCTACCAGTCCGCGTTCTACCAGCGCTTCCGCAAGTTGGTCGCATGGTGCGTGGAATACCGCAAGACGGTGATCGCGGTGACCGTGGCGGTGTTCATCGCCTCGCTCGTGTTGTTCCGCTTCGTGCCGCAGCAGTTCTTCCCGGCCTCCACGCGGCTGGAGCTGATGGTGGACATGGAGCTGGCCGAAGGCGCGTCGCTGAAGGCCACCGCCGCGCAGGCGAAGAAGCTGGAAGCGATGCTGCAGAAGCAGAAGGGCGTGGAAAGCTACGTCGCCTACGTCGGCACCGGCTCGCCGCGCTTCTACCTGCCGCTCGACCAGCAGTTGCCGGCGGCGAACTTCGCCCAGTTCGTGCTGCTCACGCACGACATCGAAGCGCGCGAAGCCGTGCGCAAATGGTTGATCGAGGAAGCCGCGCCCGCGTTCCCGGAACTGCAGGTGCGCGTGACCCGGCTGGAGAACGGCCCGCCGGTCGGCTACCCGGTGCAGTTCCGCATCTCCGGCGAGCACATCGACCGCGTGCAGGCGATCGCGCGGCAGGTCGCCGACAAGGTGCGCGCCAATCCGCACGTGGCCAACGTCAACCTGGACTGGAGCGAGCCGAGCAAGGTGGTGCGCCTGCGCATCGACCAGGAACGCGCGCGCGCGCTGGGCGTGAGCTCGGCGGCGGTGGCCAGGTTCCTGTCCGGTTCGTTGTCCGGCACCTCGATCAGCACCTATCGCGAAGGCAACGAGGCGATCGAGATCCTGCTGCGCGGGCCGGGCGAGGAACGCGCGCGGCTGGGCATGCTCGGTTCGCTGGCGATGCCGACCGCCAGCGGCAAGGCGGTGCCGCTGAGCCAGGTCGCGACGCTGGAAGACGGCTTCGAGGACGGCATCGTCTGGCATCGCAACCGCCTGCCCACGGTCACCGTGCGCGCCGACATCTACGGCAAGGAGCAACCGTCCAGCGTGGTCGCGCAGATCGCGCCGACGCTGGACGGCATCCGCGCCGCGTTGCCGTCCGGCTACCTGCTGCAGACCGGCGGTGCGGTGGAGGATTCCGCGCGCGGGCAGGACTCGGTGAACGCCGGCATGCCGCTGTTCGTGCTGGTGGTGACCACGCTGCTGATGCTGCAGTTGCGCAGCTTCTCGCGGGTGCTGCTGGTGTGGCTGACCGCGCCGTTGGGCCTGATCGGCGTGAGCCTGTTCCTGCTGGTGCTGCGGGTGCCGTTCGGCTTCGTGGCGATGCTCGGCACGATTGCCTTGTTCGGCATGATCATGCGCAACTCGGTGATCCTGGTCGACCAGATCGAGCAGGACATCGGCGCGGGCCATGCGCCGTGGCAGGCGATCATCGACGCCACCGTGCGCCGCTTCCGCCCGATCGTGCTGACCGCGCTGGCGGCGGTGCTGGCGATGATCCCGCTGTCGCGTTCGGTGTTCTTCGGGCCGATGGCGGTGGCGATCATGGGCGGGCTGATCGTGGCGACTGCGTTGACCCTGCTGTTCCTGCCGGCGCTGTACGCGGCATGGTTCCGGGTGCGGCGGGACGAGCCGCCGCGCACCGCGGCATGACGCGGGCCGGCCGGCAGGACTAGACTCGATCCCGCAAGCGACGGCCGGCGCGTCCGGCCCTCCATCAGCGGGGTGGCATGAAGCCGACCGATATCGGGAATCCCGACACCTTCCACAAGGTCGTCGACTGCCAGTGGGCCTGCCCGGCGCATACGCCGGTGCCCGAATACATCCGCCTGATCGCCGCCGGCCGCTACGCCGACGCCTACATGGTGAACTGGCGCAGCAACGTGTTCCCGGGGATCCTCGGCCGCACCTGCGACCGTCCCTGCGAACCGGCCTGCCGGCGCGGGCGGGTCGAGGAAAACAATGGTGAGAAACCCGAGCCGGTCGCGATCTGCCGGCTCAAGCGCGTCGCCGCCGACTTCAAGGGCGACGTGTCCGCGCGCATGCCCAAGCCGGCGGCGAAGCCTAACGGCAAGCGCGTCGCCTGCGTCGGCGCCGGGCCGTCCTCGCTCACCGTCGCGCGCGACCTCGCCCCGCTCGGCTATGCGGTCACCGTGTTCGAGGCCGACCCGAAGGCCGGCGGCTTCATGCGCACCCAGGTGCCGCGCTTCCGCCTGCCCGAACAGGTGATCGACGAGGAAACCGGCTACATCCTCGACCTCGGCGTCGAGTTCGTCGGCGGCCACCGCATCGAATCGATGCGCGAGCTGCTCGCGCGGGACTACGACGCGGTGTTCGTCGGCAGCGGCGCGCCGCGCGGCCGCGACCTCGACATTCCCGGCAGGCAGGAAGCCGCCGCGAACATCCACGTCGGCCTCGACTGGCTAGCGAACGTGTATTTCGGCCACGTCGACAAGGTCGGCAAGCGCGTGCTCGTGCTCGGCGGCGGCAACACCGCGATGGACTGCTGCCGCAGCGCGCGCCGCCTCGGCGGCGAGGACGTGAAGGTGGTCGTGCGCTCGGGCTTCGACGAGATGAAGGCCAGCCCGTGGGAGAAGGAGGACGCGATGCACGAAGGCATCCCGATCCTCGACTACCGCGTGCCGAAGGCGTTCCTGCACGAAAACGGGAAACTCGTCGGCATGGCCTTCGAGAAGGTGCGCGCGGTGCGCGACGCGCGCGGCCGCCGCCAGCTGGTCGCCACCGGCGAGCCGGACGAGCGCTTCGACTGCGACGAGGTGCTGATCGCGGTCGGGCAGGAGAACGCGTTCCCGTGGATCGAGCGCGACCTCGGCATCGCCTTCGACGAATGGGGCATGCCGATCGTCGACAAGGCGACGCACCAGTCGACCCTGCCGCGCGTGCTGTTCGGCGGCGACGCGGCGTTCGGGCCGAAGAACATCATCTGGGCGGTGGCGCACGGCCACGCCGCGGCGGTGAGCATCGACAAGCTGCTGCACGGCGAGGACACGAAGGACCGCCCGGCGCCGGACGTGACCCTGGTGTCGCAGAAGATGGGCATCCACGAGTGGACCTACGACAACGCGGTCTCGCCCGACGAACGCTTCATCGTGCCGTGGTCGGACGAGGCGAGGAAGCTGGACAGCATCAAGGTGGAAGTCGAGCTCGGCTTCGACATGGACACGGCGTGGAAGGAAACCCAGCGCTGCCTCAATTGCGACGTCGAGACCGTGTTCACCCGCGACAAGTGCATCGAATGCGACGCCTGCGTGGACATCTGCCCGACCGACTGCATCACCTTCACCGCGAACGCCGACGAGGCCGACCTGCGCAAGCACCTGACCGCGCCGGCCTTGAACGAAACCCAGCCGCTGTACGTGTCCGAACCGCTGAAGACGCACCGGGTGATGGTCAAGGACGAGGACGTGTGCCTGCATTGCGGCCTGTGCGCGGAACGCTGCCCGACCGGCGCCTGGGACATGCAGAAGTTCCTGCTGCTGGAGACGTATGCCGGTCCCGGATGTCGCGGCGCGAATGCGAAGGTGGCGGCATGATGGAGTCGGCATTGGCTCGCTTTTGCTCGTCATCCCCGCGTAGGCGGGAATCGTTCTTGAACAGACCTTGTGTCTGTTTATCCAGCGTCTTGGCTTTTGAATCTTGTTTCAACGAACGAAAAAGCTGGGTCCCGGCTTTCGCCGGGATGACGACAATTGAGGTTCTCGCATGAATGCGGCCGTCGCGCAGCTCGAGGCGATCAACGACTTCGTCGTCAAGTTCGCCAACGTCAACGGTTCTGGCTCCGCCTCCGCGAACGAGCTGTTCGCGAAAAGCATCCTGCGCATGGGCGTGCCGGTCAGCCCGCGCAACATCTTCCCGTCCAACATCCAGGGCCTGCCGACCTGGTACGAAGTGCGCGTCACCGAGGCCGGCTGGCTCGGGCGCCGCGGCGGCGTGGACCTGATGGTGGCGATGAACCCGCAGACCTGGGACGCGGACGTCGCCGAGATCTCGCCCGGCGGCTACCTGTTCTACGACAACAGCAAGCCGCTGCCGAAATCGAAATTCCGCGACGACGTCAACGTGGTCGGCGTGCCGCTGACCGAAATCTGCAACGCGACCTATTCGGACCCGCGCCAGCGCCAGCTGTTCAAGAACATCATGTACGTCGGCGCGCTGTCCGCGCTGCTCGACCTCGACGTTCCCGCCATCGAGCAACTCATCGGCGAGCAGTACAAGGGCAAGGAGAAGCTGCTCAAGCCGAACATCGAGGCGCTGCACCTCGGTCGCGACTGGGTGATCCAACGCCTGCCGCACCCGATCGGCCTGCGCGTGCGCAAGGCCGATGCGGTCGGCGACCGCATCTTCGTCGAGGGCAACGCCGCCGCCGCGCTCGGTTGCGTCTACGGCGGCGCGACGGTGTGCGCGTGGTATCCGATCACGCCCTCGTCCTCGCTGGCCGAGGCCTTCGCCAGGTACTGCCAGAAATACCGCGTCGACGCCGACGGCCGCGCGAAGTTCGCGATCATCCAGGCCGAGGACGAGATCGCCAGCATCGGCATGGTCACCGGCGCCGGCTGGAACGGCGCGCGCGCGTTCACCGCGACGTCGGGCCCCGGGATTTCGCTGATGAACGAGTTCATCGGCCTTGCCTATTTCGCCGAGATCCCGGTCACCATCATCGACGTGCAGCGCGGCGGGCCTTCGACCGGCATGCCAACGCGCACGCAGCAGTCCGACATCACGCTGTGCGCCTACGCCTCGCACGGCGACACCAAGCACGTGCTGCTGCTGCCCGAGGATCCGCACGAGTGCTTCGCGTTCTCGGCGCAGGCGCTGGACCTCGCCGACCGGTTGCAGACGCCGGTGTTCGTGATGACCGACCTCGACATCGGCATGAACCAGCGCCTGTGCGCGCCGTTCGCGTGGGACGACGCGAGCGCCTACGACCGCGGCAAGGTGCTGACGGCCGAAGAGCTCGACGCCGGCAGGGAATTCGCGCGCTACAAGGACCTCGACGGCGACGGCATCCCGTACCGCACCTGGCCGGGCACGCATCCGGACAAGGGCGCGTACTTCACCCGAGGCACCTCGCGCAACCCGCAGGCGCAGTATTCCGAACGCGGGCCGGACTACGTCTACAACATGGAACGCCTGCTGCGGAAATGGGACACCGCGAAGTCGCTGGTGCCGCAACCGCTCGTTGCGCAATCCGACATTCCGGCGAAGCACGGCGCGATCTATTTCGGTTCCACCAGCCCGGCGATGGCCGAAGCGGTGGTCGCGCTGCGCGAAGACGGCATCGCGCTGGACACGCTGCGCCTGCGCGCGTTCCCGTTCCCGGAGTCGGTGCGCGAGTTCATCGATGCGCACGAGACGGTGTTCGTGGTCGAACAGAACCGCGACGGGCAGATGCGCAGCCTGCTGGTGAACGAGTTCGGCATCGATCCGGCGCGGCTGGTCGCGGTGCTGCACTACGACGGCACGCCGATCACCGCGCGGTTCATCGCCGGGGCGATCGCTTCGAGCGTTCGTCCGCAGGCGCAGAAGGAGAAGGTCGCATAGGTTTTCCCTTCTCCCGCCGGGAGAAGGTGGCGCGCAGCGCCGGATGAGGGGCAAGCGGAGAGAAATCGCTTCGTTCGCCCCTCACCCCAACCCCTCTCCCGGTGGGAGAGGGGCTCGATTCGGAGATTTGCATGACCTACCTCGCCAAACCCAAGCTTCACCATCCGAGCCTCGGCTGCAACGCAGCGGGTTTCACCCGTCGCGACTACGAGGGCAAGATCTCGACGCTGTGCGCCGGCTGCGGCCACGATTCGATTTCCGCGGCGATCATCCAGGCCTGCTGGGAACTCGACATCGAGCCGCATCGCGTCGCGAAACTCTCCGGCATCGGTTGCAGTTCCAAGACCCCGGACTACTTCCTGGGCCAGTCGCACGGCTTCAACACCGTGCACGGGCGCATGCCCAGCGTGCTCACCGGCGCCAGCCTCGCCAACCGCGAGCTGCTCTACCTCGGCGTGTCCGGCGACGGCGATTCCGCCTCCATCGGCATCGGCCAGTTCGTGCACGCGATCCGCCGCGGCGTGGACATGGTCTACATCGTCGAGAACAACGGCGTGTACGGCTTGACCAAGGGCCAGTTCTCCGCCACCGCCGACCAGGGCTCGGTGTCGAAGAAGGGCGTGGCCAACACCGATTCGCCGCTGGACATGGTGGCGATGGCGCTGCAGCTCGGCGCGAGCTACGTCGCGCGCGGCTTTTCCGGCGACAAGGCGCAGCTGGTGCCGCTGATCAAGGGCGCGATCCGCCACCGCGGCGCGGCCTTCATCGACGTGATCAGCCCGTGCGTGGCGTTCAACAACCACGCCGGCAGCACGCGCAGCTACGACTACGTGCGCGAGCACAACGAGGCGGTGAACCGGCTGGACGTGATCCTGCCGCGCGCGCGGATCGAGGCCGATTACGCGGAAGGACGCATGATCGAGGTCGAACAGCACGACGGCAGCGTGCTGCGGCTGCGCAAGCTCGATGCCGGCTACGACCCGCGCGACCGGCTCGCGGCGATGAACCTGATCGCGCAGCGGCACGCGCAGGGCGAAATCGCGACCGGGCTGCTCTACGTCGACCCCGAGGCCGGCGACCTGCACGGCCACCTCAATACCGTCGATGCGCCGCTGAACGCGCTCGGCGCGGCGGAACTCTCGCCCGGCGCGGGCGTGCTGGCGAAGATCAACGCGTCGTTGCGTTGAATCCGGATCGTCAACCAACGTAGCCCGGGTAAGCGGAGCGCACCCGGGACTTCAATCGGAGCCACCGATCCCGGGTGTGGCCTGCGGCCTTACCCGGGCTACGAATGCGGGAAATTCCGTGCGTTTTGTGCTGCAATAGCGTCAGAAGCGGGGGTACCGTGGCAGCGCGGTTGAGACAGACCCTTCGAACCTGATCCGGCTGACACCGGCGTAGGGAAGCTTCGCGACCATCCTGCATGCGTCGCGCCGCCGCTTCGTCCAGAGAATTCACCCAGGACGATGCCGATGAACGCAGTGCCTTCCGAACTCATCCGCCAGACCCAGCAGCTGTCGGAGGCGGTGACCAAGCCGATCCCCGGTTCGCGCAAGATCCACGTCGAAGGCTCGCGCGCCGACATCCGCGTGCCGATGCGCGAGATCGCGCTGACGAAGACGCCGACGCTGTTCGGCGGCGAGGACAATCCGCCGGTCACGGTCTACGACTGCTCCGGCCCGTACACCGATCCGGACGCGCGCATCGACCTGTCCGCCGGGCTGCCCGCGCTGCGCGCGCAATGGATCGCCGAACGCGGCGATACCGAAATCCTGCCGCGCATCAGCTCCGAATTCGGGCGCGCGCGCGAAGCCGATCCGAAGCTGGCGACGGTGCGTTTCCCCAACCGCCATTTGCCGCGTCGCGCGAAGGCGGGTGC
The DNA here is from genome assembly GCA_044226035.1 of Thermomonas sp. Classification (GTDB taxonomy): domain Bacteria; phylum Pseudomonadota; class Gammaproteobacteria; order Xanthomonadales; family Xanthomonadaceae; genus Pseudoluteimonas. The sequence goes on from JBGAHT010000015.1 coordinate 27,477, forward strand.
GAACGTCTCGCAGATGCACTACGCGAAGCGTGGCATCGTCACTCCGGAAATGGAATTCGTCGCGATCCGCGAGAACCAGCGCATCGAGGCGTTGTGGGAGCGAGGGGAGTCGCGACAGGAAATCGCTGCATTGCTCGCCCAGCATCCGGGCGAGAGCTTCGGCGCGAGCATCCAGAAGATCATCACGCCAGAATTCGTGCGCGACGAGATCGCGCGCGGCCGCGCGATCCTGCCCAACAACATCAACCACCCGGAAAGCGAGCCGATGATCATCGGCCGCAACTTCCTGACCAAGATCAATGCCAACATCGGCAACAGCGCGGTGTCCTCGGGCATCGCCGAGGAAGTGGAGAAGCTGGTCTGGGCGATCCGCTGGGGCGGCGACACGGTGATGGATCTCAGCACCGGCAAGCACATCCACGAAACCCGCGAGTGGATCATCCGCAATTCGCCGGTGCCGATCGGCACCGTGCCGATCTACCAGGCGCTGGAAAAGGTCGATGGCCGCGCCGAGGAACTCACCTGGGAGATCTTCCGCGACACCCTGGTCGAGCAGGCCGAGCAGGGCGTGGATTACTTCACCATCCACGCCGGCGTGCTGCTGCGCTACGTGCCGCTGACGGCGAAGCGCGTCACCGGCATCGTTTCGCGCGGCGGTTCGATCCTCGCCAAGTGGTGCCTCGCGCACCACAAGGAGAATTTCCTCTACACGCATTTCGAGGACATCTGCGAGATCATGAAGGCCTACGACGTGGCCTTCTCGCTGGGCGACGGCTTGCGCCCGGGCTGCATCGCCGATGCCAACGACGCGGCGCAGTTCGGCGAACTGGAAACGCTGGGTGAGCTGACCAAGATCGCGTGGAAGCACGACGTGCAGACCATGATCGAAGGCCCCGGCCACGTGCCGATGCAGCTGATCAAGGAAAACATGGACAAGCAGCTCGCCGAATGCGGCGAGGCGCCGTTCTACACGCTGGGCCCGCTGACCACCGACATCGCGCCGGGCTACGACCACATCACCAGCGCGATCGGCGCGGCGATGATCGGCTGGTACGGCACCGCGATGCTGTGCTACGTCACGCCCAAGGAACACCTCGGCCTGCCGAACCGGCAGGACGTGCGCGACGGCATCATGGCCTACAAGATCGCCGCGCACGCGGCCGACCTGGCCAAGGGCCATCCCGGCGCGCAGGTGCGCGACAACGCGTTGTCCAAGGCGCGCTTCGAATTCCGCTGGGAAGACCAGTTCAACCTCGGCCTGGATCCGGAGAAGGCCAGGGAATTCCACGACGAGACCCTGCCCAAGGACGCGCACAAGCTGGCGCACTTCTGCTCGATGTGCGGCCCGCATTTCTGTTCGATGAAGATCACCCAGGACGTGCGCGACTACGCCGCCGAGCACGGCGTCGCGGAAACCCAGGCACTGCAGGCCGGCATGGCGGAGAAGTCGAAGGAGTTCCGCGAACAGGGCGCCGAGGTCTATCGCGCGGAGTGAGCGCCGGGGCCGGGTGTTCCGCGCCGCGGTTTGTCCGCCCCGGGCCCTGCGTTACCATGCGCGCCGACCGCGCTATCGCCGCGGCGTGGAGCGTTTCGTGAAACTGCAGGCGCCGTTCATCCAGTTGCCGTTGCTGTTCGACGCCGAGGTGCTCGCGCGCGAGGTGCTGGCGATCGACGAATCCGAGTGGAAGCCGCATCCGCAGGGGTTCGCGGGCAATTCGATGCTGCCGCTGGTGGCGGTCAATGGCGATCCGGCCGACGAGACCTTTGCCGGCCGGATGCTGCCCACCCCGTACCTGCGCGACTGCCCGTACCTCGCGCAGGTCATCGCCAGCTTCGAGGCGGTGGTGGGGCGCAGCCGGTTGATGCGGCTGTCGGGGCAGGCGGAAGTGTCGCGGCATTTCGACCAAGGGTATTACTGGGCCGATCGCGTGCGCGTGCACGTGCCGATCGTGACCCAGCCCACGGTCCGCTTCGAATGCGCCGACATGGCCATCAACATGGCCGCGGGCGAATGCTGGATCTTCGATACCTGGCGCATGCACCGGGTGATCAACGATGCCGATGCCTCGCGCATCCACCTGGTGGCCGATACCGTGGGCGGCAGCGGGTTCTGGGACCTGGTCGGGCGCGGTCGCGTGCATGGCGCGCCGCAACGCGGGCCATGGGAACCCAGGCGCGTTCTGCCGGTGCCGGGCGCGAACGCCGCATTCCCGCTCGAGTCGTTCAATGTGCCGGTGGTGATGAGCCCGTGGGAAATGAAGTCGCATTTCGGCTTGCTGTTCGGCGATGCGCTGCCGCATCCGCAGCTGCAACACGTGCATTGGCTCGCGGCGCAACTGCTGCGCGGCTGGCAAGGCCTGTGGGCGGAATACGGCGACGGCCCCGCCGGGCATCCGCACTACCGGCAGTTGCTCGACCGCTTCCAGCGGCAGGCGCTGCCGCTGGCGGAACCGATCCTGCTCAACAACAACGGCGGATTCATGCAGGCGATGCGGCTGCTGGTCCTGCAGTCGGCGATCCGCGACGCAGGGCCGCAGGACAGCGGCGAATACGGCACGGCCGACCGCGGTTGAACCCCGACGGCGCGGTCGCCGCGCACGCGCGCTCGTTCCGGTCGCCTCCAGCCATCCGTTAAGGATGTGGAAATACCGGCAATTCCGGTCAATCGGAAAAGCCGCGCGCGTCAAACACGCCATACCCCGTCCCGTCATTGTGGAGCTTGGCCACCGATCGGTGCCGCTTCAACGTGAACGGGGACAATCAATGCAACGCAAACTCCTGACAACCGCCATCTGCGTGGCGATGGCCGTACCCTTGATCGCGCCGCGCGCGCATGCGCAGGAAGCGCAACCCGATCCGGCGACGGATCAGCCCGGCAACGCGTCCGCCGACGCGGACACCCTCGACAAGATCGTGGTGACCGGTTCGCGCATCCCGCGCGCGCAGGTCGAAACCGCGTCGCCGGTGGTGACCATCACCGCCGAGCAGATCAAGAGCCAGGGCTTCCGCAACGTTTCCGACGTGTTGCGCCAGCAGCCGCTCTCGACCGGCGCGGTGCAGGACAACCAGTTCTCGGGATTCACCGCGACGGCCACCACCATCAGCCTGCTGGGCCTGTCCCCGAGCTTCACCCTGATCCTGGTCGACGGGCGGCCGTTGGCCGATTACCCGCTGCTCTACAACGGCCAGAGCAATTTCACCGACCTCACCAGCATCCCGGTCGCGATGGTCGAGCGCATCGACATCCTGCCGGGCAACCAGTCGTCGATCTACGGTTCCGCGGCGATCGCGGGCGTGGTCAACATCATCCTGAAGAAGCACATCGACGGCATGCAGCTCGATGTCCGCGCCGGCGGATATACCGATGGCGGCGGGCAGAACCAGCGCCTGCAGCTGACCGGCGGCCAGGACTGGAGCGGCCTCGGCCTGACCTGGGGCCTGCAATACAGCCAGCAGGATCCGATCTACCTCAACCAGCGCGATTACACCGACACGACCGACGACAACCCGAACCCGAACCTGCGCTACGGTTCGCGCACGCACATCATCCTCAACGGATTCACCGGCACCTACGACGATCCCGGCGACCTGTGCGACAACGTCTCGTTCCTGTACGGCGGCACGACCAAGGTCGATTTCCGCCCGGGCCGCGGCAATTTCTGCGGCAGCCGCGCGCAGCCCGGCTACGTCTCGATCCTCAACGAGGAGAAGGGGCTTTCGGGTTACCTCAACGGCACCTTCGCGCTGAACGACAACGCCGACCTGTACGCGAACGTGCTGGTCAGCAGGAACCGCGACCGCAACGACAGCGGCTCGCGGTTCTGGGTCCCCGACTACAACGGCACCCACAACAACTACGTGTGGAACGCCACCGAGAACACGCTCGAAACCTACCAGCGCATCTTCGCGCCGGAGGAGATGCCCGACGACGCTCGCTTCCTGACCGCGAACTCGCTGTCCTACAGCACCGCGTTCGGCGTCAAGGGCACCTTCGGCGATTCCGACTGGGACTACGACGCCTATTACAGCCGTTCCGGATACAAGGTCACGTCCGACCAGCTGTGGCCGCTGGTCGGCCCGATGGAGGACTTCTTCCGCAACCAGTTCATGGGCCCGCAGCTCGGCACCTACTACGGCTATCCGGTCTATGCGCCGAACAAGCCCGCGTTGTACCAGGCGCTCACGCCCGACCAGTTCCGCAGCTTCTCCGACAACATCCACAACGTGTCGGAAACCTGGACCCAGAACGTCAACTTCCAGCTGGTCAATGCGAACCTGTTCCAGATGCCGGCGGGCCCGGTCGGCATGGCGACGGTGTTCCAGGCCGGCAACCAGTACTGGGACAATCCCATCGATCCGCGCGTCAGCGGCGGCGAATTCTTCGGCCTCAACGGCACCAGCGGCCGCGGCAAGCGCGAGAACGCCGCGGTCGGCGTCGAGTTCACGGTTCCGCTGCTCAAGGAACTGACCGCGGACCTCGCGGTGCGCTACGACACCTACAAGAACGTGGGCGCGAACTCGGACTCGGCCCCGACCTACAAGCTGGGCCTGGAGTTCAGGCCGATGGACAGCCTGCTGATCCGCGGCAACTACGGCACCGCGTTCCGCGCGCCGGACATGGGCTACATCTTCACCGGCGGCAACGGCTTCTTCTCCAGCGAAACCGACTTCTACAAGTGCGAGATCGACCCGAACAATTGCGCGCTGTACACCGGCGTCTCGGTGGAAGGCAACCAGGTCGGCAACCCGGACCTGAAGTCGATCACCGCCGATTCCTACGGTTTCGGCTTCGTGTGGTCGCCCAGCGCCAACTTCGACCTGCACGCGGACTACTACAACGTCAGCATCCAGGACGAAGTCGTCCCGCAATCGACGACCCAGACCCTGTTCGACGAAAACGAGTGCCGCCAGGGCCGGCTCGACATCCACTCCGCGCGCTGCGTGGACGCGCTGTCCCGCGTGATCCGCACGGCGCCGAACCCGGGCAACCCGCTGCTGAGCGAAAACATCGACCTGGTCATCGTCAAGGGCATCAACATCGCCGAGGAGAACGTGTCCGGCATCACCGCGGGCACGACCTGGCGCTTCGATACCGACCGGATCGGCAAGTTCAACCTCGGCCTTGAATACAACCTCACCCTGAAGCACAAGACCAAGACGTCCCCGGACAGCCCGGCGTTCGACGTGTTTTCCAGCGGGCAACTGCTGACCGCGGAATTCAAGAGCATCGTGACCGGCGACCTGGGCTGGGAATACGGCCGCTGGGCGGCGAACCTGCACGGGATCCGCTACGGATCCCTGCCCAACTACGCCAAGCAGTTCACTTCCGACCCGTCGAACCCGTACGTGACCTCGAACGGCGTCGGGCCGGGAATGGTGCGGCCGTGGATGCTGTACAACCTCAGCGTCGATTACGACATCACCAAGAACAGCACCCTGAGCCTGATCGTGAACAACATCAGGAACTCGCGCCCGCCGGAAGACCCGAGCTACGACGGATCGCAGGGTTTCGCGCCGCCGTACTACAACATCTTCGCCTACAACGGCTACGGTCGATCCTATTGGCTCGAATACAAGATCAACTTCGGCAAGTAGGACGCCATGGTTCCCGACCCAGGACATGCCGGCGCAAGCCGGCATGTCTTTTGGCGCGGACCGCGTCCGGCGCCGACGGCGCCAGTGCAACCCTGCGCGCGCCTCGCGCATCCTGCAGAGGCGGGTCGCGCGATCGGCGCGCACGGATGGCGGCCATGCGGCCCGATGCGCGGGGCATGCCGCGCGGTTCGGGCCGGTACCTCTGTCATATGCCCGCCCCGGGCGGGCGTGGGATGCTCCATGCAACACCCCGTCAGCAACAGGCGGGGACTTTGCCGAACTTGCCCGGAGCGGACGATCGTCGTTCGGGTAAGGTGTTCACCAGCACAATCGCGACAGCGGATGGCGTCGAAGCGGAATGCTGAACCAGCATAAAAACCTCATCGAGCCCGAAACCGACTTCCTGAAGGTCGGCGATTGCATCGTCGACGTCGCGCGCCGCGACGTCTACGAAGCCGGCGTGGCGAGTCCGCGGCGGATCACGGTGAAGTCGATGCAGGTCCTGCTCATGCTCGTGGCGCACCAGGGCAAGGTGGTGAGCCGGGTCGCGATCCTCGAATGGGTGTGGTCGGGCACGCTGCCCAGCGACGACGTCGTGACGCAGGCGATCGCGCAATTGCGCAAGGCCTTCGGCGACGACCGCGGCACGCCGCGTTATCTGGAGACCATCGCCAAGGGCGGTTACCGATTGCTGGCGCCGGTGAGCTGGATCGCATCGCCGGCCGACGCGGGCATCCGCGACGACGGGGAATGGCGCGCCGCGACCGATGCCGCCGGCGACCCGGCCGGCAACGAAGCCGGCCAGGCTGAAACCGCGGCGCGGCGGAGCGGAAAGCGGGTCGCGCTGCTGGCCGCGGCGTCGATCGCGTTGCTGGGGTTTTGCGTGGCGCTGGTGTGGGGCTTCCTCGCGCGCCAGCCCGGTGGACGCGTCGTCAAGGCGCCTCCCGTGGTTGCGGCGGCGCAGCCCGCGGAGTTCCAGCACATCACCTCGATGCCGGGAAGCGAAACCGGACCGGGCCTGTCGCCGGATGGCTCGCAGGTGGTTTACAGCGCCTATCCGGAAGACGATTCCTCCGCGGTGCTGTACACGCAGACCACGGCACCGGTGCCGGCGCGGGCGATCACCAAGCCCACGGCCGGCGTCTGGGACATGAGTCCGGCGTGGTCGCCGACGGGACGCGACATCGCGTTCGTGAGGATGGGGCCCGAGGATCGCTGCGCGATCATGCTGGTTCCCGCCAGCGGCGGCGAACCGCGGCAGATTTCCCCTTGCCGCGAGGACATGGACGGCCGGGTCGCATGGCATCCCGACGGCAGGCACCTGGTCACGACGCTCAGTCCGGATGATCCCGGCGAAAACGGCGCGATCCACGTCGTCGACCTGGGCGATGGCACATGGAAGGAGCTTGCCTACCGCAAGGGCGGGAACGATGTCGACGGACTCGCCACGTATTCGCCGGACGGCCGCTGGATCGCCTTCCGGCGCAACGTGTCGCTCGCCGACATCTGGCGCGTTCCCGCCACCGGCGGCGAACCGGAACGCCTGACCAGCCTCAAGACCAACATCAATGCCATCGCGTGGACGCCTGACGGCAAGTCCATCGTGTTCGGCCGCTATCTCGACGGCGGCGTTTCGATCGCGAGGCTCGACCTGGCCACGCGCAAGGTCGTCGACCTCGGCTTGCCCGACACCGCTTTCCCGAGCATCGCCTCGCGCACCGGGGCCATGGCGTTCGTGATCAGCCAGTCGAGGAGCGGCAACTACGACATGGGGCTGGACGAACGCATCACCGCGGGCAACCAGCTCAAGCAGTTGTTCCCGTCCTCGGGAACGGATCTGCTGCCATCGGTATCGCCCGATGGGCAGCAGGTCGCGTTCGTCTCGGATCGCTCCGGAACCGTCGCCGTGTGGTGGGCGAAGATCGGTCGGCCGGAATCCCTGCGCCTGATCGAAGGCGTGCTGCCGGTGGCGCGTTACGGCCCGGTCTGGTCGGCCGACGGCACGCGCATGCTGATGATCGGGCGCAGCGGCGACGAATACGGCATTTACGAGATCGTTCCCGACGCGGGCACGGTGCGCAGGCTTGCGGTTCCGGACAAGGCGCCGGTGTACGCCGAATACCTGCCCGAGGCATCGCGCCTGCTGGTCGTGGGCGACCGCGGCGCCGGTCGCTTGGGAGTGACCTTGTACGACACCTCCACCACGCCGTGGCGCGCGATCGCGTCCCGCGACAACATCGCGTTGACCCGGGTGGACGCCAGGCGCGGCCGCATCCTGTTCACGCGGCCGCAGGAACCCGGACTTTGGGAAATGGCCTACGACCTTTCGAATCCGCACCGCATCGCCGATCGCCCGGGCGTCGGGGGCGGGCGCAGGTTGCTGGTCGATGACGACGGCGTCTGGTTGGCGGCGCTCGACGAAGGCAGCAGTGGCGCAAAGTCCAAGTGCAGCCTCCTGTGGATGCGCTTGCCCGGATCCGGGGAACCCGGCACCTGCCTGCTGGCCCTGCCCAAGCCCGTGGCCGTGTCCGGCGTGTCCCTCGACCGCGTCCATCGCAGGCTGTACTTCTCGCTGGCCCAGGACATGAACGACGACATCGCGTTCATGCGCGCAGTCCCGCGCTGAGGGCGATCGCGCGATCCGGACTCGCGGCGGCCTCCCGCGCATTCCCCGACCGACATCCTTCGCCGCGCTGCGCCGCATGCCGGCGGCGTGCGGCCCATCGATCGCCAACCGTCGGCCGGAACGCGCGGACGACTGCGGACGAGGGCCGCGATCCGCGCCATTCGACCCGTCGTTTTCGTCCGCACGACTCGCGCGCGGGACCCGGTCGCCGATCGCATCCGAAAGTCATGCGCATAACCCCTTGAATCGCGTGGAAAACGTGGATGCAAGGAAAATTTCGTGGTTTCTGCAGCGAAGTTTCCTGACCCACGGGCGGGGATGCGCGATCTACGGCCTCGACCCCACGCACAGGTTCAGGCCATGGAACTACAAACCCTCTGGTTGGATCGCGCCGAAATCCAGGACAAGCTCGGTCAGGATGGCCCGTCCGGCCGCTACCACCTCGCCGCCATCAGCCGTTCCGCCAGCCTCGGCGTGGCGGACAACCAGCCATCGTTCTGGCTGGTGCTGCGCGGCGACGCGCAACTGTCGTGCCGCGAGGGCACGTTCGCGCTGCAGGCCGGCGACTGGATCGCGGTCGACCGGGATTCCCGGCCGACGCTGCTGTCCGGGCGGCGCACGCTGGCCATCGCGCTGGTGATGCCTTCGGGGCATGCCTTCGAACAATCCGATCTTCCCCCCATCCACCCCGGGCGCGGGCATGCCGACGCGCGTGCCGCGCGCATGGCGCTGAGGTTGTGGCGCAACATCGGCTGCTTCGGGCCGGGCAACCGCATGGCGAGCGCGGACACGGATGCGGCCGTGCGCAGGATCCTGCATTTCCTGTCCTCGCTGCAGGACGACCTGCACCGCATGGTCGATCGCTGCCCGGGGCGTTCGTTGCGGCGCAAGCGCCAGGTCTTCGCGCGCATGCAGCGCGCGCGGCTCTACCTCGACGGCAACGCCGGGCACCAGGTGCGGCTGGCGGAACTGGCCGGGCTGTGCAACTTCTCCGTCTGGTACTTCACCAAGACCTTCCACGCGCTGTACGAGGAAGGCCCGCGGCAGACGATGTCGCACGTGCGCCTGCAGCAGGCTTCGGAATTGCTGGAGCGCACCAGCCTGTCGGTCGGCGAGGTCGGGGCGGCCTGCGGTTTCGAGAGCCCGTGCAGCTTCGCCCGGGCTTTCCGCGCCCACTACGGGACGACCGCATCGGATTACCGCTCGGTGCGCCGCGCCGGCAAAACGCCAGAACATGCAAAGCGAAGCAACGCGTAAGCGAAAGCGGATGCGGAACCCGCGCCGTAACGTGGCGGTGCGATTTACGCATTGCTAACAAACCCGGAGAATCCTTGATGAAGCTTCGTACCACGCGGCTCGCGGCGTTGCCGTTCGCGATCGTCACCACATTGGCAGGCACCGGCGTCGCGTTCGCGCAGGACGCGGCCGCGGCCCCGGCGGGCACCGACGCCGACCAGGCCAAGACCCTGGACCGCATTGAGGTCACCGGCTCGCGCATCCGCCGCGTCGATGCCGAAAACGCCAGCCCGGTCGTGACCATCGACCGCCAGGCGATCGAGAAGACCGGCAAGCTGACCATCGGCGACCTGGTGCAGGAACTGCCCAACATCGCCGGCGCTGCGACCAATCCGCAGGTGAACAACGGCGGCGGCACCGGCGCCTCGACCGTGGACCTGCGCGGCCTCGGCTCGCAGCGCACCCTGATCCTGATCAACGGCCGTCGCGTGGTGCATACCGGCGGCGCGGACGGCGGCGCGGACGTCAACGCGATCCCGGCCTCGGCGGTGGAGCGCATCGAAGTCCTGACCGTGGGCGCCTCCTCGGTGTACGGTTCGGACGCGATCGCGGGCGTGGTGAACTTCATCATGCGCAAGGATTTCGACGGCATGCAGGCCTCGATCGACTACGGCATTTCCAGCCGTCAGGACGGCCAGCGCACGGGCGGTTCGTTCACCTTCGGCCAGACCGGCGAGAAGGGCAACGTCATCGCCGGCGTGAACTACAACAAGTTCGACGGCATCCTGTCGGGCGATCGCGACTACTCCAAGGTCGCGACCTACCTCTATGCCGGCTCGGCGTTCAGCGCCGGCGGTTCCAGCCGCAACCCGCGCGGTTTCATTTCGCTGCCGGACGACAACCCGACCGCGATCGCGCTTGGCTGCACCACGGTCACGCGCATCCCGGGCGCCTCCGGCGCTTCCACGTCGGACTACCGCTGCTACACCGCGAACGACGGTTTCAACTTCCAGGCGGTGAACCTGGTGCAGACGCCGCAGGAGCGCACCAACGCGTTCTTCCTGGCCAACTACCAGATCGCGGACGACGTCAACGCCTTCCTCGAGGTCTACCACAACAAGACCGCCTCGAATTTCGCCCTTGCCCCGCTGCCGTTCGATGCGCGCACCGACGCGGTGACGATCTCGGCCGACAGCTACTACAACCCGTTCGGCGTCGAGTTCGGTCCCAACGGCGAGCCCTTCCGCACCCGCTTCACCTCGCTGGGCCAGCGCGCGGCATTCAACAACACCACCACCGACCAGGTCGTGGCCGGGCTCGAAGGCTTCCTCGGCGACACCTGGAAGTGGGACGTGGCGCTGAACTACGGCCACCAGTCGCTGCTGACCAAGACCAACGGCTACGTCTACTACGCCGGCCTGGCCGATGCGCTGGGCCCTTCGTTCCTGGATCCGGCCGACGGCATCGTGAAGTGCGGCACCCCGGGCAACGTGATCGCCAACTGCACGCCGGTGAACATCTTCAACATCGAGGATCCGGCCACCATCGCGACCCTGTCCAAGTACAACGTCAACCCCTACGGTTCGACCCTGTATGTTTCCAAGGGTTTCGAGGCCAACGCCTCGGGCGAGCTGTTCGACATGCCGGCCGGCGCCGCGCAGCTGGCATTCGGCGCGCAGTGGCGCAACGAATACCAGCGCAGCGAAGTCGAATACGTGTCGCTGGCCAACCCGGACGCGACCTGCCAGATCTCGCAGGAAGCCTGCGCCTCGCCGGTCAAGGGCGGGTTCACCGCGAGCGAGCTGTACGCGGAACTGTTCCTGCCGCTGCTCAAGGACGCGCCGTTCGCCAAGACGCTGAACGTGACCCTCGGTACCCGTTACTCGGACTTCGACCTGTTCGGCAACAACACCAGCTCCAAGCTGCAGGTGGAATGGCGTCCGATCGACGACCTGCTGCTGCGCGGCACGGTGGCCGAGGTGTTCCGCGCGCCGAGCGTGACCGACCTCTACGCCGGCCCGGCGGGCAATGCGCCGCTGCTCACGGATGTCTGCGTGGGCTATGGCGCGGACCTGAACCATGACGGCGTGATCGACGACACCAACCCGAACCACGCCGCGGCGTGCGGCGCGGTCACGGGCGCGACCAACATCGACCCCAATACCGGCATCGAGGACACCGGCCTGAGCCAGTCGACGGGCGTGGTCTCGGGCGCGGCCTACGTCGGCTACGACCTCAAGCCCGAGCAGGGCAAGTCGTTCGACTGGGGCCTGGTGTACGACCCGAGCTGGTTGCCGGGCTTCTCGGTCAGCCTCGATTACTGGCGCATGTACCTCAACGACACGATCACCAACATCAGCGCGCAGATCGTGCTGAACTCCTGCTTCGAGAACGCGGCCAGCGACTTGTGCCGCTTCATCAACCGCTTCAGCGACGGCGAGGTGAACTACATCCGCCAGCCGGCCGTGAACCTGGGCCGCCTCGACGTGAAGGGCTGGGACGTGGCGCTGCGCTACAAGCTCCCCGACACGGCATGGGGCAGCTGGAGCTTCGGTTTCGACGGCACCTATGTCGCGCAGTGGGACAACGACACCGACCCGATCAGGAGCGACGACGCGATCGTGCACCTGGCGGGCCACTTCAACAGTTCCTACGGCATGTTCGGCCGCGTCCGCGCGCGCGCGTTCGCGAACTGGAACAAGGGCGACTGGTCGGCGAGCTGGCGCATCCGCTACATCGGCGCGTTCGACCTGGGCAACGCGGACATCAACCAGGGCAGTTCCGCCGACGGCGCGTGCAACCTGGTGAATCGCCCGCAATTCTGCGGGGTGGAGGTGCCCTATGGCTCGACCACCTACCACAGCTTCAGCGTGACCTACGCGATGCCGAAGATCAATTCGACGATCGAGCTGGGTGTGGACAACGCGTTCGACAAGCAACCGCCCATCGTCTACAACAACAACGTGCTGAACGCGAACACCGACGTGAACACGTTCGACACGATCGGTCGCTATTTCTTCGGCCGCTACACCGTCAAGTTCTGATGCGCGGGGCCGCGCGGGAACGCGCGGCCTTCCGCAACCGTTGCATCGCCGGGGAGATCCCCGGGAATCGCGCCCCACTCCCCCGGGGCGCTTTTTTTTGCGCGGGTCCGCGCCCGCTCAGAACTTCGGCTTTTCCGCCGTCGCCTCGTAGCGTTCGATCGATTCGGACAGCACCCGGCGCGCTTCGTCGCGTCCGCCCCAGCCGTCGAGCTTGACCCACTTGCCGGCTTCCAGGTCCTTGTAGTGCTCGAAGAAGTAGCCGATGCGGTCGAGCCAGTGCCTGGGCACGTCGTCGATGTGCCGCATGTGGGCGTAGCCGGGGAACACCTTGTCGATCGGCACGGCGAGGATCTTCTCGTCGCTGCCGGCCTCGTCGACCATGCGCAGCACGCCGACCGGGCGCACGCGGATGACCGAGCCGGGGATCAGCGCCAGCGGCATCAGCACCAGCACGTCGGCCGGGTCGCCGTCGCCGCACAGGGTGTGCGGCACGTAGCCGTAGTTGCAGGGGTAGCGCATCGGCGTGGACAGCACGCGGTCGACGAAGATCGCGCCCGAGGCCTTGTCGACCTCGTACTTGACCGGTTCGGCGTCCTTCGGGATCTCGATGACGACGTTGATTTCTTCCGGCGGGTTGTTGCCGGTGGGGACGAGGTCCAGGCCCATTGCGTGCTGCTCCGACGTGCTGGCGCGGGCCCGTGTGGCCCGGCGGGGTGGGGGCGCGCATTCTACCCGCAGCCGATCCGAGCCTTCCGCCCAACGCCGGCGGGAACCTCGCGGGCGCTGGCGCATCGGATGGGATGTGGACGGGAGGAACCGCGATGGCGGGGATCGGGACGGCGGCGGACATCGATTTCGACGAACTGGGCGAAGCCGCGCTGGTGGAACTGGCCCGTGGCGGCCGGCGCGAGGCCTTCCTGCAGGTCGTCCGGCGCTGCAACCAGCGCCTGTTCCGGATCGCGCGCGGCGTGGTCCACGACGACGCCGAAGCCGAGGACGTGGTGCAGGCCGCCTATGTCGATGCCTTCGAGCACCTGGACGGATTCCGCGGCGACGCCTCGGTGCTGACCTGGCTCACCCGGATCGTGCTGAACGAGGCGCGCGGACGCCTGCGCGCGCGCCGCCCGACGGTGGACGTGGAGCAGATCGAGGCCGCGCAGGGCGAGGCCGGGCGCGTGTTGGCTTTCCCCGGCCGCTTCGGCAGCGAGGATCCCGTGGCCAGCGCGGCGCGGCGCGAGATCCGCCGGCTGCTCGAACGCGCGATCGACGACCTGCCCGAGCACTACCGCCTGGTGTTCCTCATGCGCGAAGTCGAGGAATGCACGGTCGAGGAAACCGCCGAATGCCTCGGCCTGCGCCCCGAGACCGTGAAGACCCGGCTGCATCGCGCGCGCCGCCAGTTGCGCGCGGCGCTGCAGGACGCGCTCGCGCCCGCACTGACCGATGCCTTCCCCTTCCTCGGCGCGCGTTGCGATCGCATCGCCGCGACCGTCATCGCCCGCCTCGAAGCCCGCGGACGCCTCTCCCACGTCGCTCCATCCGCGCCATCACCGCCCGCACCATCGCCATCAACAGAAGGGGAATCGCCATGCTGACCTACGCACTGATCGTCTTCGCCGTCGCCGCGCTCGGCGGCCTCGTCCTCGCCTCCAGCGTGCTGCGCGGCAAGCTCGCGCCGTGGGCGCTGTCGATCCTGCACGCGCTGCTCGGCGCGACCGGGCTGGTGTTGCTGCTGCTCGGCGTGATGGGCGGTTCCGGCGCCGGGCGCGCGGTCGCCGCGCTCGGCCTGCTCGTGGTCGCGGCGCTGGGCGGCTTCTACCTGGCTTCGATCCACGCGCGCAAGGCCGTCGCGCCGAAGGCGGTGGTGTTCATCCACGCCGGCGTCGCGGTGACCGGCTTCCTGGTGCTGCTGTCTGCGGTGCTCGCGCTGTGAGCCATCCGCTGCATCCGGCGCTGGTGCATTTCCCGGTCGCGGGCTGGTCGCTGGCCACCGCCGCGGATGTCGCCTCGCTGTGGCTGGGCGAACCGGCCTGGCGCTTCGCCGCGGTGCTGATGGCCATCGGCTGCGTCGCCGCGCTCGCGGCGATGGCGGCGGGCTTGTGGGAATTCGCCAAGCTGCGCGACGGCAATCGCGCATTGCCGGTCGCGAACCGGCACATGCTGTGCGCGCTGGCGGCGTTCTGCGCGTACGCGACCAGCCTGCTGCTGCGCTACGGCCAGCACGCGTTGCATGCGCCGGCAACGCCGGCGCTGGCGGCGAGCATCGTCGGCTTCGTGCTGCTCGGCGCGACCGGCTGGCTCGGCGGGCAGCTGGTGTACGCGCACGGCGTCGGCGTCTCGCGCGATTCCGCGCAATGAAAAACGGCGGCCTTGCGGCCGCCGTTGTTTCTGCATCCATCGCGGCAGCGCTTAGTCGATCGCCACTTCCACCCGGCGCGCCTGCGCCGGATTGCCGGCAACGGCGGTGTCGTCCGGCTTCTGCAGGTCGATGCGGGCGCTGTCGACGCCCGCCGCCACCAGCGCGTCGCGGACATTCATCGCGCGCTGCTTGGACAGCTCCGCATTGATGGCCGCGTCGCCGCTCGGGTCGTTGAAGCCCGACACCGTCGCCTTGCGTTCGGTCTGCGCCTTCAGGGTGTCGATGACGCCCTGCAGCGCGGCCGCGGCTTCCGCCGGCAACTGCGCCGAACCGCTGGCGAAGTACACGCGCGCCGAGGTGGCGTCGCCGGTGGTGGTGGTGTCGTCGGCGGTTGCCGCCACGGCGTCGCCGGCCGGGGCGGTCGCGGCCGGCGCGGCGGTTGCCGCCGGTGCGGCCGCGGATGCGGCGTCGGCGCTGGTGGAGGACATCGGCAGCAGCGGCACGATCAGCAATGCCACGATGTTGATGATCTTGATCAGCGGGTTGACCGCAGGGCCGGCGGTGTCCTTGTAGGGATCGCCGACGGTGTCGCCGGTCACCGCGGCCTTGTGCGCCTCGGAACCCTTGCCGCCGAAGTTGCCGTCCTCGATGTACTTCTTGGCGTTGTCCCAGGCGCCGCCGCCGGTGGTCATCGAGATCGCGACGAAGATGCCGGTCACGATCGTGCCGATGAGCAGGCCGCCCAGCGCTTCCGGCCCGAGCAGCAGGCCGACGATGATCGGCACCGCGACCGGCAGCAGCGAGGGCACGATCATTTCCTTGATCGCGGACTTGGTCAGCATGTCCACCGCCTTGTCGTACTGCGGCTTGCCGGTGCCGTCCATGATCCCCTTGATGTCGCGGAACTGGCGGCGCACTTCCTCCACCACCGCGCCGGCGGCGCGGCCCACGGCTTCCATCGCCATCGCGCCGAACAGGTAGGGGATCAGGCCGCCGATCAGCAGGCCGATGATCACCTTGTGGTCGGAGAGATCGAAGGCGAAGGTCGCGTCCGGATGCGCGGCATGCAGGTTGTGGGTGTAGTCGGCGAACAGCACCAGCGCGGCCAGCGCGGCCGAACCGATGGCGTAACCCTTGGTCACCGCCTTGGTGGTGTTGCCGACCGCATCCAGCGGATCGGTGATGTTGCGCACTTCCGGCGGCAGTTCCGCCATTTCGGCGATGCCGCCGGCGTTGTCGGTGATCGGGCCGTAGGCGTCCAGCGCCACGATCATGCCGGCCATCGACAGCATCGCGGTCGCGGCGATGGCGATGCCGTACAGGCCGCCGTGCTGGTAGGCGAACCAGATCGCCAGGCAGACCGCGATCACCGGCAGCGCGGTGGACTTCATCGATACCCCGAGCCCGGCGATGATGTTGGTGCCGTGGCCGGTGGTCGACGCCTTCGCCACGTGCTGCACCGGCTTGTACTGGGTGCCGGTGTAGTACTCGGTGATCCACACGATCAGGCCGGTCAGGATCAGGCCGATCAGTGCGCACACGTACAGGTTCATCGCGCCGTGTTCGTTGTCGCCCATCAACGCGGTGGTGATCGGGTAGAACGCGATCGCCGCCAGCACCGCCGAGATGATCACGCCCTTGTACAGGGCGCCCATGATGTTGGGCTTGTCGCCGCCGACCCTGACGAACATCGCGCCGATGATGGAAGCCAGGATCGAGGCGCCGCCCAGCACCAACGGGTACAGCACCGCGTTGTGGCCGGCACCGGACAGCAGGCCGCCCAGCAGCATGGTCGCGATCACGGTGACCGCATAGGTCTCGAACAGGTCCGCGGCCATGCCGGCGCAGTCGCCGACGTTGTCGCCGACGTTGTCGGCGATCACCGCCGGGTTGCGCGGGTCGTCCTCGGGGATGCCGGCTTCGACCTTGCCGACCAGGTCGGCGCCGACGTCGGCGCCCTTGGTGAAGATACCGCCGCCGAGGCGGGCGAAGATCGAGATCAGCGAGGAGCCGAAGGCCAGGCCGACCAGCGCATGCAGGTTCTGTTCCTGCGGCAGGCCCATCTTCTGCAGCACGAAGTAGTAACCGGCCACGCCGAGCAGGCCCAGGCCGACCACCAGCATGCCGGTGATCGCGCCGCCCTTGAACGCGACGTTCATCGCCGGGCCCATGCCGCTGCGCGCGGCCTCGGCGGTGCGCACGTTGGCGCGCACGGAGACGTTCATGCCGATATAGCCGGCGGCGCCGGACAGCACCGCGCCGAGCAGGAAGCCGATCGCCGTGTACTTGCTCAGGAATGCCCAGATCAGCACAAACAGCACCACGCCGGCGATGGCGATCGTCATGTACTGGCGGTTGAGGTAGGCGCGGGCGCCTTCCTGGATGGCGCCGGCGATTTGCTGCATGCGCTCGTTGCCAGCGGGCTGGCGGTTGATCCAGCCGGCCGTGAACAGGCCGTACAGGATCGCGATGACGGCGCAGACCAGCGCCAGGACCAGACCGTAGTGCTCGAGCATGAACTACCTCTCCCCGTGGATGCACGCAATCCTGCGACTATCGCACAGGGCCGGGGTACGGGGAACGGCGTCGGCGGGGGTTCAGGCATCGCGTGCCAGCCTGCGGCCCTCTCTGACCGGAGCGGTTCGATGCGAGGATCCTGGATGTTGGCCTGCGCCCTGGCGGCGGCACTGCCCGCGCTGGCCGCCGACCCGGTGCCGGAAATCCACCGCGACCCGGCCACCCCGCAGGCGCCGGGGGTGCTCCACACCCTGCGCCAGATCCCGGAGGCCTGCGCCCGCATCCAGGGCCGCTTCACCGGCGACCCGGCCGATCCCTACAAATTCGAACTGGTTCGCACCAGCCCGAACTGCGCGCCGCGGGCGAAGCTGGAGGACGCGGCCAAGGCGAAGCCGAGCGAGGCCGGCGGCTGGAAGTTCAACGACCTCGTGCGCGTGCCCTCGACCCAGTGCGCCACCCAGTTCGCGGTCGTGCGGGTCTGGCGCAAGCCCTCGAGCGCGGCGGTGCCGCCCAAGCTCGACGCACAGGGCAAGGCGCGTTTGTACCTCAAGGACATGACCGCGGCGGCGAAAGCCGGCCAGCTCAATGCGATCCCGGAGTACGCCGTGTCCACCGCGATCGAGGGCACGGCCTGCCCCTGATGCCGGCCTCGGCGCTCAATCGGCGATCCGCACCCGCTTGATCCGCGCGCCGGCGCCGGTGGCGATGTCGACCGCCGATTTCGCGCAACCGAATTCGCGCGCCACCAGCGCGATCAGTTCCGCGTTGGCCTTGCCATCCACCGGCGGCGATTTCAGCTGCGCCAGCCAGCTGCCGTCGGCTTGTCGTTCGAACGACGATTGCCGCGCGTTCGGCTTCACCTTCACCAGCAAGGTTCGTGCGCGCGTCGCGCTCATCCGGCCCAGGCCGGAAGCTTCCTGCGCACCAGCGCGAGCCTGGGTTCGACGTAGAGCGGCAACCCGTCCTTGCCGTACGGCGGCGGCGCCTCGCCGGCGACCAGCGGCGACAGGTAGCGGCGCGCGGCCGCGGTGATGCCGTAGCCGTCCTTGCGGATGAAGTTCGCCGGCATCTTCCTCTCGTGGTTGGCGATCTTCGCCAGCGGCGCGATGTCGACGTGCCAGCGATACGGCGCGTCCGCGCTGCGCACGATCACCGGCATCACCGCGTTCTGCCCGGCCAGCGCCGATGCCACCGCGGCGCGGCCGACCGCCAGCGCCTGCTCGAGGTCGGTCTTCGACGCGATGTGGCGCGCCGAACGCTGCAGGTAGTCGGGCAGGGTCCAGTGCACCTTGTAACCCAGCGCGTCCTTGACCCGGCCGGCGAGGTGCGCGGCCACGCCGCCGAGCTGGGTATGGCCGAAGGAATCGGTGCCGCCGCCGGCGTCGGCGACGAACTTGCCGTCGGCGGTGCGGATGCCCTCGCTGGCCGCCACCACGCAATAGCCGACGCGCTTGACCACCGCATCGACCCGGGCGAGGAAATCGGCTTCGTCGTAGGCGCGCTCCGGGAACAGGATGAGGTGCGGGGCGTCGTCCTTGCCCTCGCCGGCGAGGCCCGCCGCCGCGGCGAGCCAGCCGGCATGCCGGCCCATCGCCTCGTACACGAATACCTTGGTCGAGGTGTCGGCCATCGCCGCCACGTCCAGCGCGCATTCGCGCAGCGAGACCGCGGTGTATTTCGCCGCCGAGCCGAAGCCGGGGCAGCAGTCGGTCACCGCGAGGTCGTTGTCGACCGTCTTCGGCACGCCCACGCAGGTGAGCGGGTAGTCGTACTCGGCCGCGAGTTGCGAGACCTTGAGCGCGGTATCGGCCGAATCGTTGCCGCCGTTGTAGAGGAACCAGCGCACGTCGTGGGCGCGGAACACCGCGAGCAGGCGTTCGTACTTCGCCCGGTCCGCGTCCAGCGATTTCAGCTTGACCCGGCAGCTGCCGAAGGCGCCGCCGGGCGTGTGCGCCAGCGCGCGCACTTCCCCGGCGGACAGGCCGGTGGTGTCGACCAGTTCCTCGCGCAGCGCGCCGAGGATGCCGTTGCGCGCCGCGAGGACGCGGACCTTGCCCGCGCGCGCGGCCTGGATGACGGCGGACGCGGTGGCGTTGATCACCGCGGTGACGCCGCCCGACTGGGCGTAAAGCAGGGTACCGGTCGCCATGGGATTGGGCTTTTTTTGCGGGGGGCGGGATAGGGTAAGCTGGCCGCATCCTGCGGGAGGGCAGTGTAGCGCCGGCCCGCAACCGGGTTTCAGCCATGTTTTCTGGAGCGACACGATGCGACTGCTGCTGTTGGGTGCGCCCGGCTCGGGCAAGGGCACCCAGGCCGCTCGGCTCAAGGATTCCCTCGGGGTTCCGCATATTTCCACCGGCGACCTGCTGCGCGCGGAAGTCGCCGCCGGCAGCAAGCTCGGCCTCGAGGCCAGGGAAGTGATGGCCCGCGGCGAACTGGTCAGCGACGCCATCCTGCTCGGCATGCTCGAGGACCGCTTCTCGCGCGCCGACACCGCCAACGGCTTCATCCTCGACGGCTATCCGCGCAACCTCGCCCAGGCCGCGGCGCTGGATGCGCTGCTCGCGCGCATCGGCCGGCCGATGGATTTCGCGGTGCAGCTCGAAGTCCCGTCCGAACTGCTGGTCGAGCGCATCGCCGGCCGCGCCAAGGCCGAGGGCCGCGCCGACGACAACCCCGATTCGGTGCGCAAGCGCCTGCAGGTGTATGCGGACCAGACCGCGCCGGTGATCGATTTCTACCGCCAGCACGGCCAGCTGACCGTGGTCGATGGCGTCGGCGGACTGGACGAGGTGTTCACCCGCATCCTCGAGGCGATTTCGCCCGGCCGCGACGTCGGTTGAGCCGTAGGAGCGCCCTCGGGCGCGACTGCTTGCCGCAATGCCGGTCGCGCCCGAGGGCGCTCCTACAATGAAGCGAAGCATGAAACTCCACATCCTCGGCATCGCCGGCACCTTCATGGGCGGCGTCGCCGCGCTGGCGCGCGAACTCGGCTTCGAAGTCGAAGGCAGCGACAAGGACATCTACCCGCCGATGTCGACCCAGCTGGAAACGCTGGGCATCGCGCTGCGCCAGGGCTATTCGCCCGAAAACATTTCGCCGGATTGCGACGAAATCGTCGTCGGCAACGCGCTTTCCCGAGGCAACCCGGCGGTCGAACACGTGCTCGACGCCGGCCTGCGCTACACCTCCGGCGCGCAATGGCTGGCCGAACACGTGCTGCCCGGGCGCGACACGCTCGCCGTCGCCGGCACCCACGGCAAGACCACCACGACCACGATCCTCGCCTACCTGCTGCAGGCCGCGGGCCGCGAACCGGGCTTCCTGATCGGCGGCGTGGCCGAGGATTTCGGCGTGTCGGCCAGGCTGGGAGGCGCCGGTCGAATCCCGAATCCCGAATCCCGGATCCCGTTCGTCGTGGAAGCCGACGAATACGACACCGCGTTCTTCGACAAGCGCAGCAAGTTCGTGCACTACCGGCCGCTGGTCGCGATCCTCAACAACCTCGAGTACGACCACGCCGACATCTTCCCTGACGTGGCCGCGATCCAGCGCCAGTTCCATCACCTCGTGCGCACCGTGCCGGGGCGCGGGCGCCTGATCGTCAACGGACACGACCAGCGCCTGCGCGAAGTGCTGGCGATGGGCTGCTGGACGCCGGTGGAACGCTTCGGTTTCGATCCGTCGTTCGAGTGGAGCGCGCGCAAGCTGCGCGAGGATGGGAGTTCGTTCGCCGTCGTGCATCGCGGCGTCGAGCTCGGCACGGTCGAATGGCCGCTGCTCGGCGACCACAACGTGCTCAACGGCCTCGCTGCGCTCGCGGCCTGCGCCGCCGTCGGCGTCGACGTCGCGGCGATCCTGCCCGCGCTCGCGCGTTTCAGCAGCGTGAAGCGCCGGCTGGAAGTGATCGGCGAACGCGACGGCATCGTCGTCTACGACGACTTCGCCCACCACCCGACCGCGATCGCGACCACGCTGGCCGGGCTGCGCGCGAAGGTCGGGCGCGCACGCATCATCGTGGCGATGGAACCGCGCAGCAATTCCATGCGCCTGGGCGCGCATGCGGACGCGCTGGCGCCCTCGCTGGACATCGCCGACGCGGTGGTGTTCCTCGCCCGCCCGGAATTGCCGTGGGACGCGGGGAAAGTCGTGTCCGCGCTGAAGGGCGAGGGCCATGTCGTCGCCGATGCCGACGCGCTGATCGCGACGCTGCGCGGCCTCGTCCGCGCCGGCGACCACGTGGTGTTCATGTCGAACGGCGGCTTCGACGGCGCGCCGCGGCGGTTCTTCGCCGCGTTGATGGATTGAGGAATCCAGCGATGGTTGATCAGCCAGTTCGGTCGCCAATCATGCGGATAGCAGGGTTAATCGGTCTAATCGCTATGGCTTTATCTTTCTGGCTCATACTGGGAAAAGAGACGGAACGGTTTAAAGCCGTGCTGGCAGGGGTCAACTTCTTGTGCTGGTTGTCTTTCACGGCGATCTATCCCGTTGCCGCGGTTCGAGATGGCATCGTGTTTGGCGGGCTTCCATATTCCGGACATACCCGACACGAGTCCGAACCATTCCTGTTCTGGGCAAGTTTGTTAGTGATGACCTTTCTCTTCGCTATCTTCACTGCCGTAGCTGGTTGGGCATGTTTCCGTTTTCTTGGCTGGATCGATTGATTCTGAAGGCCTAATTGAGGAACAAGACGCTGGATTCCCGCTTTCGCGGGAATGACGAGTAGGAATATTGCGAATTGAGGAGAAGACGATGAAGGCGAAGACAACCAAAGCCATCGTGGTCGGTGGACTTGTTGGCGGCGCAGGCGACCTGCTGTTCGCCATCACCTGGGCCGGCATCAACGGCATGGCGCCGCAGGAACTGCTGCAGGTCATCGCCAGCGGCTGGTTCGGCCAAGCCGCGTTCGATGGCGGCTGGCGGACCGCCGCGATCGGCTTCGCCTCGCATTTCGGCATC
>JBGAHT010000016.1:0-48465 GCA_044226035.1 Thermomonas sp.
CATGTCCGCACGGACAGGGGGACCGCGCATGGCGCAATCCTAGGAACGACCCCCGCGGGCAACCGGGATTCAGCGCACAGATCGATTGACATATCCGGTTACATGAGGGCGTGGAGTGAGAATCGACGCACAGAATCGGAAACTGGCGCCCGACCCGGCCCGCGCGAGCTGTCGCGCCATGGCCAAGGCCACACCGGCCGCGGCATGGGCCGGAACCGTGGTTCCATTCCGCTGGCGCCAACCCGGAGGTCAGCACTGATGCATGCACGGGAACTGCCGGTCGCCACCGGCGACGGCCATGAGGCCTCGCTGCTCGCGCGCATCCCCGATGCGCCGCGCGCCGCGTTGCTGTGGTTGCCGGCGCTGGGCGTGGCGGCCAGGCACTACATCCCCTTCGCCGAAGCGCTGGCCGCGCGTGGCATCGCCGTGTTCCTGCACGAATGGCGCGGCAACGGCGGCAGCAACCGGCGCGCCGGGCGCGGCTGCGACTGGGGCTACCGCGAGCTGTTCGCCGACATCGCCGCCAGCGAGGCCGCGATGGAAGCGCAGGCGGGCGGATTGCCGCGCATCCTCGGCGGGCACAGCATCGGCGGCCAGCTCGCCTGCTGCAGCCTCGCGCTCGCGCCGCATCGCGCCGGGACGCTGTGGCTGGTCGCCAGCGGCGCGCCGTACTGGCCGGCGTTCCCCGTGCCGACGCGCCTGTGGTTGCCGTTCGCCTATCGATTCCTGCCGTGGCTGGCGGATCGATGCGGCGCCCTGCCCGGCCGCCGGGTCGGTTTTGGTGGAAACGAGGCGCGCGGCGTGATCCGCGACTGGGCGCGCACTGCGCTCAGCGGCCGCTACGCCGGGGCCGGCATGGACACCGACATCGAGCGCGCCCTCGCCGCCGTGCGGGTCGATGCCCGTGCCGTGGTCCTGGCCGAGGACTGGCTCGCGCCGCCGGGGTCGTTGCGCTTCCTGCTGGGCAAGATGCCGGCCGTGGCCGCGCGCATCGACTTGCTCGACGCGGTCGCGCCGGGCATCCGTGCCGACCATTTCGGCTGGCTCAAGGCGCCGGATGCGGTGATCGATGCGCTGCTGCGGGCGGAATGACGCCGCCCACGGGCAAGCCGCGGGCGGTTCCTGCGATAATCGTCACGTTCTGGCCCCGTAGCTCAGCTGGTCGAGATCCGAGCGCCTGGCGATGCGCAGCATCGCCGCGAGGGTCGAGGGCGAGCCATGGATGGCGAGCGGAGGCGGCACCAGGGATGGAACCGCCGAAAACCCATGCTGTCGGTCCCCGTAGCTCAGCTGGATAGAGCGCGCCCCTCCTAAGGGCGAGGTCACAGGTTCAAATCCTGTCGGGGACGCCACCCTTCAACGCCATCGATCTGGAGTTTCCCCCATGACCCACCCCGTCCTCGCCGCGCTCGGCCTCGGCGACAACGAATCCGGCACCTATCTCGGCAACGGCGAATGGTCGAAGACCAGCGACGCCGGCGTGCTCGAACCGGTCAACCCGACCACCGGCGAGGTGCTGGGCCGCGTGCAGGCGTCCAGCAAGGCCGACTACGACACCATCGTCGAGCGCGCCCAGGCCGCGTTCAAGGTCTGGCGCACCACCCCGGCCCCGCGCCGCGGCGAGGCGATCCGGCTGTGCGCCGACGCGCTGCGCGCGCACAAGGACGCGCTCGGTTCGCTGGTCGCGCTGGAGATGGGCAAGTCCAAGCCGGAAGGCGACGGCGAAGTGCAGGAAATGATCGACATCGGCGAATTCGCCGTGGGCCTGTCGCGCCAGCTGTACGGCCTGACCATGCACAGCGAACGCCCCGGCCACCGCATGTACGAGCAGTGGCACCCGATCGGCCTGGTCGGGATCATCAGCGCCTTCAACTTCCCGGTCGCGGTGTGGGCGTGGAACAGCTTCGTCGCGGCGGTGTGCGGCGACATCAGCATCTGGAAGCCCTCGCCCAAGACCCCGCTCTCGGCCATCGCCAGCATGAAGATCTGCAACGAGGCGCTGCGCAAGGGCGGCTTCCCCGACATCTTCTTCCTGTTCAACGACGCCGGCAGCGAACTCGCGCAGGCGTTCGTGGACGACAGGCGCGTGCCGCTGATCAGCTTCACCGGCTCGACCAAGGTCGGGCGCATGGTCGGCGAGCGCGTGGCGCAGCGCATGGGCCGCTCGCTGCTGGAACTGGGCGGCAACAACGCGATCATCGTCGACGAAACCGCGGACCTGAAGCTGGCGATCCCGGCGATCGCGTTCGGCGCGGTCGGCACCGCCGGCCAGCGCTGCACCACCACCCGCCGCCTGATCGTGCACGAATCGGTGTACGACGACGTGCTGGCCAAGCTGGTCGCCGCCTACAAGCAGGTCGAAGGCAAGATCGGCGACCCGACCGACCCGAAGAACCTGATGGGCCCGCTCAACAGCAAGGACGGCGTGGACGCCTACCTCGACGCCATCGCCAAGGCCAAGGCCGCGGGCGGCAAGGTCGAAACCGGCGGTGCCGCGATCGACCGCCCCGGCAACTTCGTGCTGCCGGCGATCGTCACCGGCCTGAAGAACACCGACGAGATCGTCCAGCACGAGACCTTCGCGCCGATCCTGTACGTGATGAAGTACAAGGACCTGGCCGACGCCATCGACATGCAGAACGCGGTGCCGCAGGGCCTGTCGTCCTCGATCTTCACCACCAACCTCAAGCGTGCGGAAGCGTTCCTGTCCGCGGCCGGCAGCGACTGCGGCATCGCCAACGTCAACATCGGCACCAGCGGCGCGGAGATCGGCGGCGCGTTCGGCGGCGAGAAGGAAACCGGCGGCGGCCGCGAATCCGGTTCGGATGCGTGGAAGGCGTACATGCGCCGGCAGACCAACACCATCAACTATTCCGACGCGCTGCCGCTGGCGCAGGGCATCAAGTTCGAGCTGTGATGATGCGGGGACCAGGGACCGGGGACCGGCGAAAGGCGACGTCGCCGCCGCCACGCCTGTTCCCTGGTTGCGAATTCCAGAACTGACTACCTGCCCTCCACCCTGATCCAACTCCCGATTCCCGATTCCCGATTCCCGATTCCCGATGTACTCCCTCGCCCGCCCGTTCCTGTTCGGCCTCGACGCAGAGCGCGCGCACGCGCTCGGCCTGTCCGCGCTGGAAACCGCCTACCGCACCGGCATGAACCCGCTGCTGGCGCGCAAGCCGCAGCCGTTCCCGACGCGCGTGTTCGGGCTGCAGTTCCCGAATCCGGTCGGGCTCGCCGCCGGGCTGGACAAGAACGGCGCGCACGTCGACGCGCTGCTCGCGCTGGGCTTCGGTTTCGTCGAGGTCGGCACGGTCACGCCGCGCCCGCAGCCGGGCAACCCGAAGCCGCGCATGTTCCGCTTGCCGGAATACCGCGCGATCATCAACCGCCTCGGCTTCAACAACGATGGCGTCGATGCGCTGGTGGCCAACGTCGCGCGCGCGCGGCGCAAGGACGGCCTGCTCGGCATCAACATCGGCAAGAACAAGGACACGCCGAACGATTCGGCGGCGCGCGACTACCTGCACTGCCTCGAGCGGGTGTACCCGCTCGCCGACTACGTCACCGTCAACATCTCCTCGCCCAACACCGCCGGCCTGCGCGAACTGCAGGAGGAGCAGGCGCTGCGGCAACTGCTCGGCACGCTGCGCGAGGCGCAGGAACGCCTCGGTGCGCAGCACGGCAGGCGCGTGCCGATGCTGGTGAAGCTCGCGCCCGACCTGAGCGACGCCGACATCGACGCCGCCGGCCGCGTGCTGTCCGACCTGCAGGTGGACGGCGTCGTCGCCACCAACACCACCATCTCGCGCATCGCGGTCGAACACAGCCCGCTGGCGCGCGAGCCCGGCGGGCTGTCCGGCGAGCCGCTGATGAACAAGTCCACCGCGGTGCTGCGCATGCTGCGCACGCGGCTGCCGGATTCGATTCCGCTGGTCGGCGTCGGCGGGATCATGCGCGGCGCCGACGCGATGCAGAAGACCGCCGCCGGCGCGAGCCTGGTGCAGCTCTACACCGGGCTGGTCTACCGCGGCCCGAAATTGATCGACAAGTGCGTCGACGCGATCCGCCGGCGCAAGGAATCGCCGAGCAGCGGGCACGTGCCGGTGCCATGACCGCGGCCTGGACCGAGGTCCGCGACGCATCGCTGCGCATGCGCAACACCTTCGGGGTGGAGGCGACCGCGCCGTTGCTGGTGGAAGTCGCCGATGCGGCGGCACTGCCGGGCGTGCTGGCGCGCCATGCCGGCGATGCGCCGATGCTGCTCGGCGGCGGCAGCAACCTGCTGTTCGCGGGCAATCCGCCCGGCGCGGTGATCGCGCTCGCGACCCGCGGCATCGCGATGACCGAAGACGGCGAGGTCGCCATCGTCCGCGCCGATGCGGGCGCCACGTGGCACGAGTTCGTGCTGTGGACCCTGCGGCACGGCCTGTGCGGGCTGGAGAACCTCGCCCTGATCCCCGGCACCGTCGGCGCCGCGCCGATCCAGAACATCGGCGCCTACGGCGTGGAGGTGCGCGAACGCATCCGCGCGGTCGAAGCCCTCGACCGCCGCGACGGCGCAATGGTCCGCCTCGACAACGCCGCCTGCGGCTTCGCCTACCGCGACTCGCTGTTCAAGCGCGATCCCGAACGCTTCGTCGTGACCGCGGTGGAATTCGCGCTGCCGCGCACGCCGGCGCTGCGGCTCGATTACGCCGGCATCGGCGAGGAACTCGCGGCGATGGGCGTCGCCGATCCGACGCCGTCGCAGGTCGCCGACGCGGTGATCCGCATCCGCCGCCGCAAGCTGCCGGACCCGGCCGTGCTCGGCAACGCGGGCAGTTTCTTCAAGAACCCCATCGTGCCCGCCGTGCAGGCCGAAGCGCTGCATGCGCGGCACCCGTCGCTGCCGACGTTCCGCGGCAACGACGACGGCACGCGCAAGCTCTCCGCCGCGTGGCTGATCGACCAGTGCGGCTGGAAAGGCCATCGCGAGGGCGACGCCGGCGTCGCCGCTTCGCACGCGCTGGTGCTGGTCAACCACGGCCACGCGACCGGCATGCAGTTGCTCGACCTCGCCCGCCGCATCGCCGCATCGGTGCGCGAACGCTTCGGCGTCGACATCGAGCCGGAACCGCGCATCGTCGGCGCGAAGTGGTGAACGCGACCACCATCGATTCCACGCCGGCACCGTTCCTGCGCGCCGCCGGCCTGATGCTCGCCAGCACCGTGTCGTTCGGGCTGATGGCGGTGGTGATCCGGCTGGTGTCGAAGCAGCTGGCGACGACCGAGATCGCGTTCTTCCGCAACCTGTTCGGACTGCTCGCGCTGCTGCCGCTGCTGTGGCGCGGCGCGCCCGCGGTGTTCCGCACCCGGCAACTGCCGCGCTATTTCGTGCGCAGCGCGATCGGCATCGGCTCGATGCTGTGCGGATTCTGGACGATCGGCCACCTGCCGATGGCGCAGGCGATATCGCTGTCGTATTCCACGCCGCTGTTCGTCACCATCCTCGCCTCGATCTGGCTGGGCGAAGTCGTGCGCCGGCGGCGCTGGACCGCGGTCCTGCTCGGCTTCGCCGGCGTGCTGGTGATCGTGCGCCCCGGCACCGAGGGCTTCAGCGCGGGCTCGCTGGTCGCGGTGGCCGCGGCGGTGCTCAGCAGCGTGGTCGCGATCCAGATCAAGCAGCTTTCGCGCGTGGATCCGCCGGACACCATCGTGTTCTGGACCTACGTGTTCTGGGTGCCGCTGTCGCTGCTGCCGGCGCTGTTCGCATGGCAATGGCCGCAGGGCATCGAGTGGCTGTGGCTGGCGGCCATCGGCGTGCTCGGCACCGGCGGCCAGTTGCTGTGGACGCGCGCGCTCAAGCTCGGCGAAGTGTCCGCGCTGACGCCGATCGGCTTCATGCAGCTGCCGCTGGTCGCGGTGCTGGCCTGGCTGCTGTTCGGCGAACGCATCGACCGCTGGACCGTGCTCGGCGCGGCCGTCATCTTCGCCGCAAACGCCTACATCGCCCACCGCGAATCGCGGCTGGCCAGGCGCCATGCGAGCATCGCGCCCTGCGAGGCCGCCGAACCCGGCACCTGAACGACGAGCCAGCGCGCGCATGGCGACGCGCGCGAACTAACGAATTCTTTCGCGCGATATCCCCAGCATCGCGCCAACCCGAAGGGAACACCCCGATGCCGGAAGCCGCCGAGACACGATCCCTCGCCGGGGCCACGCTTGCCAAAGTCCCGGCGATCACCCTCGGGTTCTGGATCCTCAAGATCCTCGCGACCACCCTGGGGGAAACCGGCGGCGACGCGGTCACGATGTCTTGGCTGGGCGAAACCACGCCGCACGCCAGCGCCACTTCCTGGCATCCCGGCTACCTGATCGGGACCCTGCTCTTCGCGATCGTCTTCGTCGCCTTCGTCGCCGCGCAGATCCGCGCCGATCGCTTCCGGCCATGGCTGTACTGGGCCACCATCATCGCCAGCACCACCGTCGGCACCACCCTGGCGGACTTCGCCGATCGTTCGCTCGGCATCGGCTATGCCGGCGGCAGCGCCCTGCTGCTGGCGCTGCTGCTCGGTTCGCTGTGGCTGTGGAAGCGCACGCTCGGCACGGTCGCGGTGGACAGCGTGAGCTCGCCGCAGGCCGAATGGTTCTACTGGATCACGATCCTGTTCTCGCAGACGCTCGGCACCGCCCTCGGCGATTGGAGCGCGGATTCGGCGGGGCTCGGCTATGGCGGCGCGGCGCTGGTGTTTTGCGCGCTGCTCGCGCTGGTCGCCGTTGCGTACTACTGGACCAGGATATCGCGCACCACGCTGTTCTGGGCCGCGTTCATCCTCACCCGCCCGCTGGGCGCGGTCGTCGGCGACTTCCTCGACAAGCCCGTCGACCACGGCGGACTCGCGCTCGGCCGTTTCGCCGCCAGCGCGGTGCTGGTCGTGCTGATCGCGGCCGGCATCTTTTTCCTGCCGCAACGCGCCGCGCGCGCAGCGCATTGAACGCGTTCAAGGCCCAGGCCGCGGGCTAACCCCGAACACCAGCGCGTGGACGCCGATCGTCCACGCCAGCGCCGCGCTCCAGCCGGCGAGGATGTCCGAGGGGAAGTGCACGCCGAGGTACACGCGCGAGAGGCCCACGAGCAGCGCGAACGCGACGGCGGCGATGGACGCCGGCCAGCGCCAGCGCGTGTTCCATGCCAGCGCCGCCACGACCGCGGCCAGGGTCATCGACCCCATCGCATGGCCGCTGGGGAAGCTGAAGGAGGTTTCCGGCGCCAGCGACAGCCAGAAGTCCGGCCGCGTGCGCGCGAAGTAATGCTTGGCCGCGATGTTCAACAACGCGGAACCGCCGAGCGCGATGCCGGCGAACAGGCCTTCGCGATGCCTGCCCCGCAATGCGAGCAACAGCACCAGCGCGATGTCGGACGGCACCACCCCGTACAGGTAGCCGACCCTGCCCAGCAGCAACGCGAGGCGGTCGAGGCCGGGCGTGGCGTGCGCATGCGCGAAATCGAGCAGCGGCCGGTCGAAGGCGATCGCCTCGCCTTCGTGCACCTCGCCGGCGAGCGCGCCGAAGCCCCACAACGGCAGCGACACCAGCGCGAACAGCAACGCGAAGCGCCAGCCGTTGCGGCGCAGCAGCGCGATGCCGTAGCGCGCGTCTTCGGCCAGGGTCGATGCGAAACGCACAACGAACGGGGATTCGGCCACGCGCGCTTCCTTTGCGGACGGCGGGCATTGTCGGATCGCGCGTCGGCGCGGACAACCGCGGCCGCGCACTTGACGGCCGCCGGAACGGGGGGTATCAGCTGTCCGGGATACAAGGGGAAGCCGCAGCTGCCGGTCCCGCAAGCGGCCGGCCGACACATCGCCCGCATCGCTCGAGGAGACGCCCATGGCCGTTCGCTCCCATCCGCTCGCGCTCGCCATCGCCACCACCGTGCTCGTCGCCGGCGCGGTGCAACCGCTGCACGCCGAGGAAGGCGATTACGGCTTCCTGCGCACCTTGTTCAACCTGGTCCATCCGCCGAAGGCGGACAACCCGGTCACGCCCGCGCAGCGCGAGGGCGCGTATCCGCTGCTGTCGAACCCGATCGAGTTCGACGACGGCTTCGTGCCCGGCGACTACGGCAAGTGGCAGACCGTGCACCTCGCGCCGGAAACCGGCGCCACCTGCGGCAACGGCTCGCCGTACAAGTTCTTCGTCAACCGCGCGCCGAACACGCGCAACACCATCGTCTACATGGAAGGCGGCGGCGCCTGCTGGGATTTCGACAGCTGCAGCGGCAAGGACGGCGTGCGCGGCGCGCGCAATCCCAACGGCATCCCCGACGACTACATGAGCCTGCTCAACCCGGGCGCGAGCCTGGTCACGCCGTTCATCACCCGGGTGAGCCTGTTCGACTCGGTCAAGACCCAAGAGTGGAACATGGTCTACGTGCCCTACTGCACCGGCGACGTCTACAGCGGCGACAAGGTCGCGGTGTACGAGGACCCGACCGGCGTGGAAGCGCCGCTGGTCTGGCACCACAACGGCCTGCGCAACAACCGCGCGGTGGTGGCGTGGCTGAAGGACAACCTGCAACGGCCCACGCAGATGCTGTCCACCGGTTGCAGCGCCGGCGGCGCCGGCACCCTCACCAACTACGCGGTGCTGCGCCGGGACATGGCGCCGAGCCATGCGTACATGCTCGACGATTCCGGCCCGATCTTCGAGGCGCCGCGTGGCGCCGATCCCGAGGAATACCCGCAGCTGCCGTTGCAGGAGCAGATCCGCGCCTCCTGGGGGCTGGATGCGCCGAACGGCCCGCTGCAGACGCTGGCGACGGAAATGCCCGCGTTCGACCTGGACCAGCTCGGCTCGATCTATCCGGCGCTGGCGGCGAGGTATCCGCAGGACCGGCTCGGGCACACGCACTTCTGGCAGGACCTGAACTATTCGGCGTACTCCTACGAGCGCTTCTTCCCGGAAATCGAGAACGCGCCGGACGAAGCCACCAGGGAAGCGCTGATCCACGAGAAATGGGCGCAGGACACCACCCGCCTCAACGCCACGTTGAACGGGCTCGACAACTTCGGCGGCTACTTCCCGCAATACCGCGACCTCAACGACAGCCACTGCACTACGATCGTGGATTTCCAGAACGGCGACATCCAGGAACAGGAACTCGAGCTGGCCGACTTCATCGACAGCGTGCTCGACGGCGACGGCAAGGTGCTCGACGCGACCGAGAGTAGCGACGAGGCCGATCGCGCCAAGCCGTTCAACTTCCTGTACTGGCTGGTCGACAAGCTGCTGGGGTGAACGTGGCGGCGGCCGTTTCCCCGCTGCGAACCGGCGCGCGTCCCTGGTTCGCGCTCGCGGCATCGGCGTTGCTGCTCGCCGGATGCGGCGAACGCCCTTCCCCGCGCGCCGCGACGCAGGCCGATTCCACGGGCGCGCCATCGTCGGCGCGGCTGCAGGCGCTGGAAAACACGCCGCAGGCGCGCGAATGGCTCGGGCAACAGCGCTTCGAGCGCGAAGCGCGCGCCTTCGTCCGCGATGCGGCCAGGCTGCCGACCGCCGAGCGCGAGCGTCGCGCGCAGGCGCTGGAAACGCAGATCGACGCGCGCGAAAAATCCGGCGAACTCTCCGCCGGCGACACCGTGCTGCTGCGCGCCGCGCTGATCGAGGCCCGATCCGGCAGCGAGGCGGAACAGAAGGCGCGCCTGGCCGCGCTGGCCGAACGCTACCGCGCGGACGCGGCGCGGCGCGAGGCGGCGTTCGTCGCGCAACAGCAGGCCGATCCGCGCATGCAGCGCTACAAGGCGCGCGAAAAGGCGGTGGTGGCCGAAGTGATGGCGATGACGATCATTCCCGGCGGCCTGACCCGCGACGAATACCTGCGCCAGCGCCTGCAATTGGAGCGCGAACGCGCCTTCGACGGCGGCTGAGCCGGGTCAGGCGTCCGCGCGGCCGAATTTCTGTTCGACATAAGCGTCGATCAGCTCGACGAACTCGCGCGCGATGTGCTCGCCGCGCAGGGTGACGGTCTTCTCGCCATCGACGAACACCGGCGCGGACGGCGCCTCGCCGGTGCCCGGCAGCGAAATGCCGATGTTGGCGTGGCGCGATTCGCCCGGCCCGTTCACCACGCAGCCCATCACCGCCAGGGTCAGGTTCTCCGCACCCGGGTGCGTCACCTTCCACTCCGGCATCTTCGCGCGCACGTGTTCCTGCACGGTCTTCGCCAGTTCCTGGAAGAAGCTGCTGGTGGTGCGGCCGCAACCGGGGCACGCCGTGACCATCGGCGTGAACGCGCGCAGGCCCATGGTCTGCAGCAGTTCCTGCGCGACGATGACTTCGGTGGTGCGCGATTGTCCCGGCTCGGGCGTGAGCGAAATGCGGATGGTGTCGCCGATGCCTTCCTGGAGCAGCACCGCCAGCGCCGCGCTGGAGGCGACGATGCCCTTGCTGCCGATGCCGGCTTCGGTCAGGCCCAGGTGCAGCGCGAAATCGCTGCGCCTGGACAGTTCGCGATAGACCGCGACCAGTTCCTGCACGCCGCTGACCTTGGCGCTGAGCACGATGCGCTCGGCGGGAAGGCCGATTTCGACCGCGCGTTGCGCCGAATCCAATGCGGAACGGATCAACGCCTCGCGCAGCACTTCCGCTGCATCGAGCGGGACCGCGCGCTGATGGTTCTCGTCCATCAGTTGCGCGGCCAGCGCCTGGTCGAGTGAACCCCAGTTCGCGCCGATGCGCACCGGCTTGCCGTAGCGGATCGCGAATTCCACCAGTTGCGCGAACTGGGTGTCGCGCTTCCTGCCGAAGCCGACATTGCCCGGGTTGATGCGGTACTTGGCCAGCGCCTGCGCGCAGGCCGGCTCGTTCGCCAGCAGCTGGTGCCCGTTGTAGTGGAAGTCGCCGATGATCGGCACTTCCACGCCCATCATCGCCAACTTGTCGGCGATGCGCGGCACCGCGGCCGCGGCCTCGGGCGTGTTGACGGTGACGCGGACCAGTTCCGAACCCGCGCGCCACAGTTCGGCGACCTGCCTGGTCGTCGCCGCGACATCGGCGGTGTCGGTGTTGGTCATCGACTGCACCACCACCGGCGCATCGCCGCCGACCGCGACCCGGCCGATGCGGACCTGGCGCGTCGCGCGGCGCGGCGCGGGCCCGAACATGCCGGCGCAGGGCGCGTCGCCGGCGGAGATGGCTTCGTCCTTCATGCGCACATTTTACCTGTGCTCCCCTCATCTGCCTTCGGCACCTTCTCCCCGTGAACGGGGATAAGAAAAAAACACCTCTCCCCATGCGGGGCTTTTCCCTCTCCCCTTGAGGGAGAGGGTGGCCGCAGGCCGGGAGAGGGGCAAAGGCACTACGATGCCCGCATGGACCCCCGCGACATCCTCACCCCCAGCCAGCTGAACACCCTCGCCCGCGACCTGCTGGAAGACGCCTTCCCGCTGGTGCTGGTCGAGGGCGAGCTGAGCGGCGTCGCGCGCCCGGCGTCCGGGCACCTGTATTTCTCGCTCAAGGACGAACGCGCGCAGGTGCGCTGCGCCATGTTCAAGCCCAAGAGCAGCTGGCTGAAGTTCCAGCCGCGCGACGGCCTGCGCGTGCTCGCGCGCGGGCGCCTGACCCTGTACGAGGCGCGCGGCGACTACCAGCTGGTCTGCGATTCGCTGGAGGAAGCCGGCGAAGGCGCGCTGCGCCGCGCGTTCGAGGAACTCAAGGCCAGGCTCGCCGCCGAAGGCCTGTTCGACCCGGCGCGCAAGCGGCCCCTGCCCGCCTTCCCGCGCCGCATCGGCCTGCTCACCTCGCCCTCGGGCGCGGTCGTGCGCGACGTGCTCAGCGTGCTGGCGCGACGCCTGCCGTTGGCCGAAATCGAGGTGCTGCCGGTGCCGGTGCAGGGCGCGACCGCGGCGGCGCAGATCCGCGGGATGCTGGCGCGCGCGATCCAGTCCGGGCGCTACGACGTGCTGCTGATCGCCCGCGGCGGCGGCTCGCTCGAGGACCTGTGGGCGTTCAACGACGAGCAACTCGCGCGCGCGATCGTCGCGTCGCCGGTGCCCGTCGTCTCCGCCATCGGCCACGAGACCGACTTCAGCCTCAGCGATTTCGCCGCCGACCTGCGCGCGCCCACGCCTTCGGTCGCGGCCGAACTGCTGGTGCCGGACCGCGCGGACTTGCGCGCGCGCCTCGGCGGATTCGCGCGCGCGCTGGCGGCCGCGCACGACAACCGCCATCGCCAGGCGTCGCAGCGCGCGGATCGCGCCTGGCTGCGCTTGCAGACCTTGCATCCGCAGGCGCGCTTCGCCCTGCTGCGCCGGCGCGAGGCCGAACTGCGCCAGCGCCTCGACGCGGGCCTGCTGCGCGCACTGGAACAACGCATCGCGCGCCTGCGCCACGCCGGCGCGGTGCTGCGCGCATTGCGGCCGGAACGCCGCCTCGGGCAGCTGCGCGAACGCCTGTCGGCCCTGCGTACGCGCCCGCAGGCCGCGGTCGCGCGGCAGCTGCAGCACGACACCCTGCGCCTGCGCTCGCTGGCACGTTCGCTGGAAACGGTGAGCCCGCTCGCCACCGTCGCGCGCGGCTACGCCATCCTGCGCCGCGAGGACGGCCGCATCGTGCGCGGCACCGCCGACGCGCCGATCGGAAGCCGGCTCGATGCCACCGTCGCCGATGGGCTGCTGAAGCTGCGCGTCGAGGGCGATCCTGCATAGTTCCCCGTAGAGCCGAGCTTGCTCGGCTCTACAAGAAGCCGCTCCTGCAGTGTTCCCACAGCGCGTTAACGCACGCGGCGGGATGCTGCGCGCACAAGGAGAACGCGATGCTCGCCAAGTCCTATCCCTACTACCTCGCCAACAAACCGGTCGCGGCCAACACCGACCTCGTCGTGCTCGACAAGTATTCCGGCAAGAAGGCGACCCGGGTCGCCTTCGCCGACCGCGCGGCCGTGCGCAAGGCCGTGGTCGCCGCACACAAGGCGCGCGAGGCGATGGCCGCGTTCCCGCCGGATGCGCGCCGCGACGTGCTCGAACACTGCGTGCGCCGCTTCAGCGAACGCAGCGAGGAACTCGCGCTGGCGCTGTGCATCGAAGCCGGCAAGCCGATCCGCGATTCGCACGGCGAGGTCACCCGCCTCATCGACACCTTCCGCATCGCCGCCGGCGAGGCCACGCGCATCGACGGCGAGGTGCTGGAGCTGCAGATCTCCAGGCGCACCCGTGGCTACCGCGGCATGGTCAAGCGCGTGCCGGTGGGCGCCTGCAGCTTCATCACCCCGTTCAACTTCCCACTCAACCTGGTCGCGCACAAGGTCGCGCCGGCGATCGCGGCCGGTTGCCCGTTCGTGCTCAAGCCCGCGGCGAAGACGCCCGTCGGCGCCCTGATCATCGGCGAGGTGCTGGCCGAAACCGACCTGCCCAAGGGCGCGTTCTCGATCCTGCCGTGTTCGAACGAGGACGCCGGCGTGCTGGTCGAGGACGAGCGCATCGCCCTGCTCAGCTTCACCGGCGGGCTGGTCGGCTGGGACCTGAAGGCGCGCGCGGGGCGCAAGAAGGTGACGCTGGAACTGGGCGGCAACGCGGCCTGCATCGTCGATGCCGATCCGGGCCAGCCGCTGGACGCGGTGGTGGAACGGCTGGTGTTCGGCGCGTATTACCAGTCCGGGCAGAGCTGCATCGGCGTGCAGCGCATCTACGCGCACGCGGACATTCACGACAAGCTGCGGCGCAAGCTCAAGGCCGCGGTGGAAAAGCTGCGCATGGGCGATCCGCGCGACGAGAAGACCTTCATCGGCCCGGTCATCGACGAGGCCGCGGCGCAGCGCATCGACGCGTGGATGGATGCCGCCGTCGCCGGCGGCGCGAAGGCGCTGGTGCGCGGCAAGCGCAAGGGCAACATGCTGCCGGCGGCGCTGCTGGAGAAGGTGCCGCGGGATTGCGACCTGTACCGCAAGGAGGCGTTCGGGCCGGTCGCGTTCATCGAACCCTTCGATGCGTTCGACGATGCGCTCGCCCGCGTCAACGACAGCGATTTCGGCCTGCAGGCGGGGGTGTTCACTGGCGACCTGGCGAATGCCATGCGCGCCTGGGACCGGCTGGAAGTGGGCGGCGTCATCGTCGGCGACGTGCCGAGCTTCCGCGTGGACAACATGCCCTACGGCGGGGTGAAGCTGTCGGGCATCGGCCGCGAAGGCGTGCGCTACGCGATCGAGGACATGACCGAACCGAGGCTGCTGGTGCTGCGCGATCCGCCGCGTTGAATCACCTTGACCGCAACGCAAAAGCGCACGCAGGATGATTTGTCGTCCCGGGATCCGGGCCGATATGCAGTTAGGCCATGCGGCTTAGACTCATTCATGTGTCCAGACTCATGATCGGCGACCTACTCGGCACAATCCTGTCCAGCATCGGAATTCCTGTCCCCGACCGCGCCTCGAATTTTTTCGTGGCAGCGGCAATGGGCCTGGCAGGTTGTGCATTCCTGCTGCTTGCCGTGGTGCTGGCAGTAGCCATCCGTGGCGACTGGGGCGGAATCTTGGTCGTGCTCGTTCTTGCAGCACTTTCCTTCGTATCATTCTGGCTCTGCTATCGCGCAGCCAGACGCCTGCAAGGACCGTAGGGCGCATCAAGCGCAGCGCATTGCGCCGCATCGATTCCCAGCTGCGATGAATTCGGCCCATGACGCCTTCGGCTAATGCGCCCTGCCGGCTCGCGTCACCCGCCGATTTGCGAGTCCACGTCCATCGTGGCATGCAGGATTCGAACCACCAGCACAAAGTCGGCTTCCGGCTGTTTGTAATAAATCACGTGGGAACCGTGGGCGAGCTTCCTGTAACCCGCCCTCACCTCATCGCATGCGCGGCCCATCATCGGGTTCCTGGCCAGGGCCCGGAACACCTGGTCGATTTCCTTCAGATACGCGTTTCGCTGGCGGACGCCCCAGCGATCCTGGGTGAACCTCGCAATCGACTTCAGATCCGCTTGGGCCAACCTGGTGAGGTCGAAGCCCTTCACTTCCGTTCCGCATCCAGCTCGGAAACAAGCGACTCGTAGCTGTACTTGGCTCGACCGCTCCGCTCGCCCGCCACGAGCGCATTCCGCAAGACTTCAAGCCTGCTTTCGTTCGTCTCCAGCAGGCGCAAGCCTGCCCTGACGACTTCGCTCGCCGAGCCATACCGCCCGCTATCGACCTGGCCGGCGATGAACTGCTCGAAATGGTCGCCCAAACTCACGCTCGTGTTCCTGGCCATGGCGCACTCCTTTTGTACCAATTATTGGTATAGCAATCGCCGCATGTCAATCCGCGACCGACGTTCGGGACCGCAGGACAGTAGGGCGCAATAAGCGCAGCGCATTGCGCCGCATCGATTCCCGGCTGCGATGACTTCGGCGCATGACGCCTTCGGCTAATGCGCCCTACTGGCGACCGATCAAAGATTTTCGACGCCGGCCAACCCCATTCCCACCCCACCCGCGTTTGCGACTTCCGTCCACCACGGGAGACCGCCATGCAACGCCATGCCCTCTGCTCCGCCCTGCTCTGCACCCTCGCCCTGTCCGCCTGCAGCACCACCGGCGACCAGCAGGCCAAAACCCGCTCCGACGCCGCCGGAGAAGTCGCCTCGGCCCCGGCCGCGAACGAAGCCGTCAAATCCCTCGACCGCGTCCAGGTGACCGGCTCGCTCATCAGCGCACAGCCCGCGCCGATGGAAGCCTACGACTACGCCCCGGCCACGCC
The DNA here is from genome assembly GCA_044226035.1 of Thermomonas sp. Lineage (GTDB taxonomy): Bacteria > Pseudomonadota > Gammaproteobacteria > Xanthomonadales > Xanthomonadaceae > Pseudoluteimonas. The sequence continues at coordinate 15,715 of JBGAHT010000016.1, forward strand.
GCCGTCCACCGGCTATTCGCAACCGGCCAACACCGAGAAATACGCCGCACACGCCGACAACCCCGTGCACCGCGCCAGCGAGGAACCGGTTTCCACCTTCTCCATCGACGTCGACACCGGCAGCTACGCCAACGTGCGCCGCATGCTGCGCGAAGGCGTGCGCCCGCCCGCCGATGCCGTGCGCGCCGAGGAAATGATCAACTACTTCCGCTACGGCCATCCCGCGCCGGATTCGCTGGCGACGCCCTTCCGCGTCAGCACCGAACTTGCGCCCGCGCCGTGGAACGCCAGGCACCAGCTGCTGATGGTCGGGATCAAGGGCTACGACGTGCCGAAGGCATCGATTCCGCCGGCCAACCTCGTGTTCCTCATCGACACTTCCGGCTCGATGGACGAACCGGACAAGCTGCCGCTGCTCAAGCAGGCGTTCGCGCAACTGGTGCGGCAACTGCGGCCGCAGGACCGCGTGTCCATCGTCGTCTACGCCGGTTCCGCCGGGCTCGTGCTCGCGCCCACGGCCGGCGACAAACAGGGCGAGATCCTCGCCGCGCTGGATCGGCTCGAAGCCGGCGGCAGCACCAATGGCGGCGACGGGATCCGCCTCGCCTACGCGATGGCGAAGCAGGCGTTCATCAAGGGCGGCGCGAACCGCGTGATCCTCGCCACCGACGGCGACTTCAATGTCGGCACCGTGGACCAGGACGCGCTGGAAACGCTGGTCGGCGACCAGCGCAAGTCCGGGATCGCGCTGACCACGCTCGGCTTCGGCGAAGGCAACTACAACGACCAGATGGCCGAGCGCCTGGCCGACGTCGGCGACGGCAACCACGCCTACATCGACAGCGTGGACGAGGCGCGCAAGGTGCTGGTGCGGCAGATGGGCGGAACGCTGCTGACGATCGCGAAGGACGTGAAGATCCAGGTCGAGTTCAACCCCGCGCAGGTGGCCGAATACCGCCTGATCGGCTACGAGAACCGCGCGCTGCGGCGCGAGGATTTCGCCAACGACAAGGTCGATGCCGGCGACATCGGCGCCGGCCACGAAGTCACCGCGTTGTACGAGATCACGCCGGTCGGCTCCGGCGCGGAACAGTTGCCGCCGCTGCGCTACGGCGGGTCCACGGCCCCGGCCGCGAAGGCCCGGTCGGGGGAAATCGCGGACCTGCGCCTGCGCTACAAGCGCCCGGGCGAGGACGCGAGCCGGCTGATCGACACGCCCATCCTCGCGTCTTCGCTGCATGCGCAGCCCAGCCCGACGCTGCGCTTCGCCGCCGCCGTGGCCGCATACGCGGATGCCTTGCGTGGTGGAACGCACCTGGGCGGCTGGAACTGGAACGACATCGCCCGCGCCGCGCATGCGCCGGTCGGCGCCGATCCGGATGGCGAACGCGCCGAGTTCGCCGGGCTGGTCGATGCCGCGCGCGCGCTCACCGACGGCGACGCGGCGACGGTCGGCATCGCCGGCAACGACTGAAGTTCAGGGAATGGCGTCGTCGCCGCGGCCCCCGCCCGGCGACGACACTGGCTGCGGATAGCCGAACAGGAATCCCTGGCCGTAGACGCAGCCGAGGTCGCGCAGGGTCTGGTTCTGGTAGGCGCTCTCCACGCCTTCGCCGATCGCATCGATGCCCAGCGTCGCCGCCAGCGCGAGGATCGCGCGGATCAGCGCCAGGCTTTCCATGTGCGATTCGCCCTGCAGCCCGGCGACGAAGCTGCGGTCGATCTTCAGGCACTGGATCGGGAAACGGTGCAGGTAGGACAGCGCCGAGAAGCCGGTGCCGAAATCGTCGAGCAGCGCAAGCACGCCGCGCGAGCGCAGCACGTTGAGCGTGCGCAATGCGCGCGGCGCATCGTCGAGCAGCGCGACCTCGGTGATCTCGATCCGCAGGCGGCGCGGGTCGGCGCCGCAGGCGGAGACCAGGTCGAGCAGGCGCTGGGCGAAATCCTCGCTGCGGAAATGCGAGGGCGAGACGTTGATCGAGACGTAGCCGTCGCCGCCGTTCGCGGCCATCCATTCGAGCACGCGCCGGTACATCAGCCAGTCGACCTGCTCGATCAGGCCGTTGTCCTCGCCCACGCCGATGAACGCGTTCGGCGACAGCGGCCCGCGCTGCTCGTGGTGCCAACGCAGCAGGGCCTCGTGCCCGACCACGGCGCCGTCGGACAGGCGCACGATCGGCTGCAGCCACGGTTCGAACGCCTCGCGGTTGAGCGCGCGCCGCAGGTCGGCCTCGAGGTCGAGCAGGCGCGTCGCCTCGGCGCGCATCTGCGCGTCGAACAGCATGCTGCGGTGGCGGCCGGCGGACTTGGCGCGGTACATCGCCGCGTCGGCGTCGCGCAGCAGTTCCTCGCCGCGCCGGTAGGCCGGTCCCCACAACGCGATGCCGATGCTGGCCGAAGGGAACAGCTCGCGCCCGGCGACGATCATCGGCTGGCTCAGTTCCGCCAGCAGTTGCGAGGCCACCTCCTCCGCGCGCAGCGGCGAGGCCATGCGCTCGATCAGCACCGCGAACTCGTCGCCGCCCAGCCGCGCGACCGTGTCGTGCTCGCCGATCGCGCCGGAGATGCGGCGCCCGACCTCGATCAGCATGTCGTCGCCGGACGCATGGCCGATGCTGTCGTTGACCAGCTTGAAGCGGTCGAGGTCGAGGAACAGCATCGCGAACTGCGATTCGTCGCCGGCGCGCGCGCGCTCGATGGCCGCGTCGAGCCGCTCGATCATGTGCGCGCGGTTGGGCAGGCCGGTCAGGTCGTCGTGGCGGGCCTGGTGGGTGAGCCGGTGTTCGGCGCGGATGCGTTCGCCGATCTGCGCGCGCAGCTGGCGGTTGGCCTCGGCCAGCTCGCTGGTCCGCGACTCGACCCGCGATTCCAGCTCCGCGTGCGCGACCTTGAGGCGTTCCTGCGCGCGCTTGCGCTCCAGAGAACTGCCGATGTGGTGGGCGACGAAGGTCAGCAGCTCCTGGTCGCGCGCGGTGAACATGATCTCCGGGGTGTAGCTCTGCACCGCGATCACGCCGACCACGTCCTCGTCGCGCACCAGCGGCACGCCGAGCCAGCATCGCGCGTGCGCGCCGACGCTCTGCACCTTGCCCTCGGCGTGCAGCGCGTCGATCCGCGCGCGGTCCGCGAGCAGCGGCTCGCCGGTGAACATCACGTATTCGGTCAGGCCCTTCGCCGGCTTGCGCGTGCGCGAGACCACGTCGCGTTCGTCGACGATGTAGGGGAACTCCAGCAACTGCCCGTCCGCGCTGATCAGCGCGATGTAGAAATTGCGCGCGTACAGCAACTCGCCGACGATGGCGTGCACCTCGGCGAAGAACCGCTCCAGGCTGCCGGCGATGACCGACAGCTCGGTGATGCGGTACAGCGCGCGCTGCAGCTGCTCGGCGCGCTGGCGCTCGACGATTTCCGCCTGCAGCTCGTCGTTGGCCTGCTGCAGTTCGCGCGTGCGCTCGCGCACCCGGTTCTCCAGCTCGACCTGGGCGTTCTTGCGGTCCAGCGCGGTGAGGATGTGCTGGGCGACGTACTCCAGCAGCGCCTGTTCCTCGCTGCTGTAGCGCGAGGCGACGTCGTAGCTCTGCACCACGATCGCGCCGCAGACGCGGCCGTCGCGCAGCAGCGGCACGCCCAGCCAGTCGGCGCTGTCCGGGCCGTGCTGCGGATCGCGCTTCACCCCGAGCCGGCCGCGCAGCTGTTCCGACGGCCCCATCAGCGGCCTGCCGTGCTGCAGCAGGGCGACGGTCAGGCTGTTGGGCATCTCGTCCAGCGAATAGGCGACCCCCGCGTCCGCGACGAAGCTGTCGACCGAGTCCGCGAAATACAGGAAGCGCATGGTCTGCGCTTCCTCGTCGTGGAGCACGATGTAGAAGTTCTCCGCCGACATCAGCCCGCCGACCACCGCGTGGATGCGGGCGAGCATCTCGGGCATTTCCAGCCCGGAACCGGCCAGGTCGGCGATCTCGTACAACGCGCGCTGCAGTCGCTGCGCCTTCAGCAGGGTCTCGATCCGCGCCTGCGAGCGCTCCGAGGCGAGCGCGGCCGCGACCGTGCGCCGCGCCACCGCGAGCCATGCGTTGCGGGTTTCCTCCGAGAGAGGCGCCTTGGAACGCGCGACGACCGCGATCCGCAACCCGCCTTCCTCCCACACGTCCTCGATGTCGGCCTTGCCGCGCGCACGACGCCGGCCCTGGTCGCAGCCTTCCAGCGCGGCGACGGCCTGCTCGTGCAGGGCGTCGGGGGTGTTGGCGACCGAGGACTGGCCGGCCTGGCCCTGCGCGTCGCGCCAGCGCAAGACCAGCCGCGAGCCGGTGGGAAGCATTCCCGCCAGCACGTCCGCCAGTCCCTGCAGCATCGGCAACTCCGCCGCCTTCCAGGCCGGGCGCGGATCGGTCCCCACGAGCGCGCTTTCCCCGTTCATTCCCGGCAGGATAACGCGAGGCACGCCAGCGGGCGGCAACCCCGTTCGCAAGCGCCGGACGTTTTCCATGGCATGCCTGCCGTCCTCGCCCGGGCGCCCGCGTTCGCGCCGCGGGCTTCGCCACGCTTCAAAGCGCGCCGCGCAACCCTTACGCTGCCGTCCATGGATGCCCCCGCGCCAGCCACGGACAGCGACGAAGCCCTGATGCTGGCCTGGGCGGGCGGCTCGGCCCATGCGTTCGAACCGCTCTATTCCCGGCATCGCGCGCCGCTGTACCGCTTCCTGCTGCGCCAGCTGCGCGAACCCGCCCTCGCCGACGAACTGTTCCAGGACGTGTGGCAGCGCGTGATCGCCGCGCGCGCAAGCTGGCGCCCAGACGCCCTGTTCACCACCTGGCTGTACCGCATCGCCCACAACCGCCTGAACGACCATTGGCGGGCGGCGAAGCACCGTCCGCCGCCGCCGATCGACGCCGACGAACGCACCGCGCGCATGCCCGACCCTCACACCCCCGAGCGCATCCTGTCCGACTTCGAACAACGCAGGCGGCTGCAACTGGCGATGGACGAGCTGCCGGAGGAGCAACGCGAGGTGCTGGTGCTGCGGCTGGAACGCGAACTCAGCCTGGAGGAGATCGCGGAGATCACCGGCGTCGGCCGCGAGACGGTGAAATCGCGGCTGCGCTACGCGATGGACAAACTGCGCGCGAGGCTGGCGCCATGAACCGCGTTCCCGATCCGCTGGACGCCGACGAGCGCGCGCTGGCCGAGGCGCTGGCCCGCGACGCCCTGCCCGGCCCGTCGCCGCAACTGGATGCGCGCATCCTCGCCGCGGCGCGATCGGCTACGGCCACGACCGCGACCCGGTCGTCATCGCGGCGCCCGCGTCCACGCTGGATCGCGGGCATGGGCATCGCCGCCACGCTGGTGCTCGCGATCGGCATCGCCTGGCGGTTGCGGCCGTTGCCGCCGCAACATCAGGCAGCCAGCGAATATGCCGTTTCCGCCGTGCGCGTCATCGAGCCCCCGGCGCAGGCCGCTTCGCCGCCAGCCACGGCGGACGATGTCGTGTATCGGCAAGTGCAATCGCAGCCGGTGCCCGAAGCGCCGAAATCCATCCCGGCCGAACGCGAATCCGCGGCAGCGCGCAAGCAGGCGCCGCCGGAACCGCCGGTCGTGTTCGACGAGCCATCGCCGATGGATGCGCAGGCGCAACCGCCTGCGCCGCCACCCGCACCCGCCCCGGTGATGGCGCCGAATGCGAACGGCATGGCTGCGCCGGCGGCTTCGACCATGCAGGCTGCGCCGATGCAGAAACAGGCCGATTCATACGACGAGGCGAAGAACCTCGATCGCATCCAGGTGACCGGCAGCCGGATTCCCGATTCCGCTCCGCAGGCGTTCTCGCGCGAAGCTTCCGGGATGGATGCCGCGGCCGCCGCCGATGCCGCCGCCGAAGGCGGCGTTTCGCGCGCGGTGCTGGACGAGGAACCGCCGGCCACCGCCGATTCGCCACAGGTGCAGGAAGCCTGGCTGCAACGCATCCGCGAGTTGCTGTCCGACGGCGAAACCGACGCGGCGCGCAACAGCCTCGCCGAGTTCCGCCGCCGCTATCCGAAGTACGTCCTGCCCGAGGACCTGCGGCGGTTCGTGGCGCCGTGACGCCGGGACGCGGGTCGCGATCCGCACTACCATCGTCGCCGCGCCCCGGAGCCCGCCCTTGCCCACGATCCAGCCGATGTTCGCGACGCCGCTGGCGTTCGACACCCATCCCGCGCCCGGACCGCTCAATGCGGCGTTGCGCGCGCTGTTCCTGCGGCGCGAAAGCGAGGGGTTCGCCAACCCCTCGCCGTACACCGAACGCAACGCGAGCCTGTTCGAGAGCCGCTTCGACCTGTTCCAGTGGCCGGAACCCGAGATCGCCGAATTGCGCGAGTTCTGCATGCCGCGGGTCTGGCAACTGGTGCAAACGCTGAACGGGCATGCGCCGGCCGCGATGCGGCAATGGCGCATGACGGTGGAATCCTGGTTCCACATCACCCGCCGCAATGGCTGGTTCGGCGTCCACAACCATCCGAACGCCTCGTGGTCGGGCGTGTATTGCGTCGATGCCGGCCGCCCGGACGCGGACGTCGCCGACAGCGGCAAACTGACCTTCCTGCATCCGTCCACCACGGCCGTGATGCACACCGACCTGGGCAACGAAGCCCTGCGCCCGCCGTTCAACGTGCAGCATGCCGGCTACGTGCTCGAACCGGGCCAGCTCGTGCTGTTCCCTTCGCACCTGCTGCACCACGTCACCCCGTTCGCCGGGGAGGGCGAGCGGATCACGGTCGCATTCAACTGCGCGTTCGCGCCCGCTTGAATCCGGTCGATCCGCCCCAACCCACTCGAACCCGACCCGGATCGATCGCCAGGCCGATGCCCGACGCAGACGCGACACCCGCCCCGGCGATGCCGGACACGCCTCGCAAGGCGCCGATCGGCTCGCTGCGCGCGCTGTGGCCCTTCGTGCGGCGGCACAAGGGCCTGTTCGCCGGCTGGCTGCTGGCGCTGGGCGTGTCCTCGACCGCTTCGCTGAGCCTGCCGGTCGCGTTCCGCACCATGATCGACCACGGCTTCAGCCACGGCAGCGCCGGCGGCATCGACCGCGCGTTCGGGCTGCTGTTCGCGGTGGCGCTGGTGCTGGCCATCGGCACCGCCACCCGCTTCTTCTTCGTGTCGCTGCTGGGCGAACGCGTGGTCGCCGACCTGCGCCGGCAGCTGTACGCGCACCTGATCGGCCTCGACGCCGACTTCCACGACCGCAACCGCAGCGGCGAACTGGTGTCGCGCCTGACCGCCGACGTCGAGCTGATCCGCAACATCGTCGGCAGCGTGATGTCGATCGCGTTGCGCAGCAGCATCACCGCCATCGGCGCGCTGGTCATGCTGTTCGTCACCAGCCCGCGCCTGGCCGCATGGGCGCTGGTCGGCATTCCGGCCGCGGTGCTGCCGGTGATCCTCGGCTCGCGCATCATCCGCCGCATCGCGCGCCACAGCCAGGACCGCGTCGCCGACGCCAACGCGCTGGCCACGGAGACGCTCGGCGCGGTGCGAACGGTGCAGGCGCACGCACGCGAGCCGTACGAGCGCGGCCGCTTTGCCGATGCGGTCGCGAACACGGTCGCGACCGCACGCAGGCGCATCGGCGCGCAGTCGCTGATGACCGGCGCGACCATCACCCTGTTCTTCGGCGCGATCACCCTGGTGCTGTGGTCGGGCGCGCACGACGTCATCGCCGGGCGCATGAGCGCGGGCACGCTGATCCAGTTCGTGCTGTACGCGCTGTTCGGCGGCGGTTCGGTGGCCGCGCTGGCCGAGGTCTGGAACGAGTTGCAGAAGGCCGCCGGCGGCATGGGCCGGATCAACGAATTGCTGGTGGAAACGCCCGGCGTGGTCGCGCCGGCGACGCCGGTTGCGCTGCCGGAGCCGCTGCGCGGCGAAGTCGCGCTCGAAGCCGTGACCTTCCGCTATCCGCAACGACCCGACCTGCCCGCGCTCGAGGACTTCAGCCTGCGCGTCGCGCCGGGCGAAACCGTGGCCCTGGTCGGCCCGTCCGGCGCCGGCAAGAGCACGGTGTTCTCGCTGCTGCTGCGCTTCCACGATCCGCAATCCGGGCGCGTGCTGGTCGACGGCATCGACGTGCGCACGCTCGACCCGGCGCAATTGCGCGAGGCGATCGCGCTGGTGCCGCAATCGCCGACCCTGTTCGCCGCCAGCGCGCGCGACAACATCCGCTACGGCCGGCTCGAGGCCAGCGACGAGGAGATCCGCGCCGCCGCCGAAGCCGCGGAGGCGGACGATTTCATCGATGACTTGCCGAACGGGTTCGACGAACAACTCGGCGAGCGCGGCGCGCGCCTGTCCGGCGGCCAGCAGCAGCGCATCGCGATCGCCCGCGCGCTGCTCAAGGATGCGCCGATCCTGCTGCTGGACGAGGCGACCTCGGCGCTGGACGCGCAGAGCGAGCGCGCGGTGCAGGCCGCGCTCGAGCACCTGATGCGCGGGCGCACCACGCTGGTCATCGCCCATCGCCTCGCTACCGTGCTCAAGGCCGACCGCATCGTGGTGATGGACCGCGGCCGCATCGTCGCCGAGGGCACGCACGATGCGCTGATGGCGCAGGGCGGCCTGTACGCCGAACTGGCGAAGCTGCAGTTCCTCGACTGAAGGATCGACCATGGCGACCGTCCTCGTCACCGGCGGCTCCGGTTTCATCGGCGGCCACGCCCTGCTGCGATTGCTCGACGCCGGCTTTGAGGTGCGCACCACCGTGCGCGACCTGCGCCGCGAACCCGGCGTGCGCGCGCTGCTGCGCGCGAACGGCGCGGACGCGGGCGAACGCCTGCGCTTCTTCGCCGCCGACCTGACCCGCGACCCGGGCTGGAACCAAGCCGTTTCCGGCTGCGATTTCGTGCTGCACGTCGCCTCGCCGTTCCCGGAATCGATCCCGAAGCACGAGGACGAACTGATCGTCCCCGCGCGCGACGGCGCGTTGCGCGTGCTGCGCGCCGCGCGCGATGCCGGCGTGCGCCGGGTGGTGCTGACCTCCTCGTTCGCCGCGGTGGGCTACGGGCATCCCGAGCAGCGCGCGCCGTTCGACGAAACGACGTGGACCGATCTCGCCGGCGCCGATGTCTCCGCCTACGTGAAGTCCAAGACCCTGGCCGAACGCGCGGCCTGGGATTTCCTCGCGCGCGAAGGCGGCGGGCTGGAACTGGCGACGGTGAACCCGGTCGGCGTGTTCGGGCCGGTGCTCGGCAGCGACTACGCGACCTCGATCCTGCTGGTGCAGCGCCTGCTCGCCGGCGCCCTGCCCGGCTGCCCGCAACTGCGCTTCGGCGTGGTCGACGTGCGCGACGTCGTCGACCTGCACCTGCGCGCGATGCTCGACCCCGCCGCCAGCGGCGAACGCTTCCTCGCGGTGGCCGGCGATTTCATGTCCGTGCGCGAGATGGCGCTGGCGCTGAAGCGCCGCCTCGGCGAGGCGGCGAAACGCGTGCCCACGCGGCAGTTGCCGAACTGGCTGGTGCGGCTGGCGGCATGGCGCGATCCGGCGGTGCGCCAGATCGCGCCGGAATTGGGCAAGTACAAGAACGCGACCTCGGCGAAAGCGCAACGCATGCTCGGCTGGTCGCCGCGCGGCAACGAGGACGCGCTGGTCGCGACCGCCGAAAGCCTGCTGGAATCGGGGTTGGTGAAACCCTAGCGATCGAGTCAGCCGGGCAGGATCCGCGCGATCGCGGCATCGAGGTCGATGCCGGCGGCGAGCGTGCCGTAGCCTTCGCCGCGCCCGCCGCCGAGTCGGCTCGCGCACCAGTCGCGCGCCAGCGGATGGTTCGCGCGCAACAGCGTCGCGCCTTGCAGCAGCAATGCGAGGCGTTCGGCCAGGGCGCGCGCGCCGGCCTCGTCGGTTCCCGCCGACAACGCCGTTTCGCCCGCCGCCAGCGCCGCGTCGAACGCGGGATCGACGCCCGCGGCGGCCCGCAGTTCGACCAGCACGGCCGCGCGCGTTTCCGGTTCGCGCGCCAGCGCGCGCAGCACGTCCAGGCACTGGATGTTCGCGGAGCCTTCCCAGATCGAATTGAGCGGCGCCTGCCGGTACAGGCGCGGCAGCAGCGATTCCTCGACGTAACCGGCGCCGCCCAGGCATTCCTGCGCCTCGTTGGCGAACGCCGGCGCCAGCTTGCAGATCCGGTACTTGCCGATGGCGGTGGCGATGCGCACGAACGCGGCCTCGCGCGGATCGGTTTCGGCGCGATCCACCGCGCCGGCGACGCGCAGCGCGAACGCGGTGGCGGCCTCGGATTCCAGCGCGAGGTCGGCGAGCACGTTGCGCATCAGCGGCTGGTCGACGAGCCTGCGGCCGAACGCGCTGCGATGCCGCGCATGGTGCGCGGCCTGCGCCAGCGCCATCCGCATCAGGCCGGCGGAACCGAGCATGCAGTCGAGCCGGGTGAGCATCACCATTTCGAGGATGGTGGCGATGCCGCGGCCCTCCTCGCCGATGCGCCGCGCCCACGCGCCTTCGAATTCGACTTCCGACGAGGCGTTCGACCAGTCGCCGAGCTTGTCCTTGAGCCGCATCAGCCGCAGCGCGTTCTTGCCGCCGTCCGGGCGCCAGCGCGGCAGCAGGAAGCAGCTGAGCCCGCCGGGCGCCTGCGCGAGCACCAGGAAGGCGTCGGACATCGGCGCGGAGAAGAACCACTTGTGCCCGACCAGCGCGTATTCGCCTTCGCCGGCCAAGGGCGTCGCGCGCGTGGTGTTGGCGCGCACGTCGCTGCCGCCCTGCTTCTCGGTCATGCCCATGCCGAGGGTGACGCCGCGCTTCTCCGCCATCGGCACGTCGCGGCCGTCGTAATGCGGCATCGCCGCCTTGTCCACCCATTCGCGCAGGGCCGGTTCGTGGCGCAGTACCGGCACCGCGGCGTGGGTCATGGTCAGCGGGCAACTGCTGCCCGGCTCGGCCTGGTAGTGCAGGTAGGCCAGCGCCGCGCGCGCCACGTGCGCGCCCGGTCGCGGTTCGTGCCAGGACAGGCCGGCGACGCCGTGCGCGATCGCCGTTCGCATCGCCTCGTGCCAGGCGGCGTTGAACTCGACCCGGTCGATGCGGTGGCCGAAGCGGTCGTGGGTGCGCAGGCGCGGCCGGTCGCGGTGCGCCTCGTCGGCGAGCCGCGGCAGTTCCCCGCCGGCGAGCGCGGCGTAGCCCGCCAGCCGCGGCGCGAACGCCTCCGCGCCCTCGCGGGCCACCGCTTCGCGCAGGGCGATATCGTCCGCCCACAGGTCGCGCGGGAAGAACGGCGGCGGCTGGTTGGTCACCGCGTGCGTGTCGAACGGCGATGCCTGCATTCGTGGCCTCCGTGCACCGGCCTCATTCTGCGCGCTGCCGAACCCCGGGCACAAAAAAGCCCCGCCTGGGCGGGGCTTTCGGAATGATCGCCTGGGCCGGTTTCACTCGGCCGGCTTGACGCCCGCGGCTTGCGCTCCCTTCGGGCCCTGCTGGACCTCGTAGCTCACGCGCTGGCCTTCCTGCAGGCTGCGGAAGCCCTTGGAGTCGATCGCGGAGAAATGCACGAACACGTCGGCGCTGCCGTCCTCGGGGGCGATGAAACCGAAACCCTTGGCGTCGTTGAACCACTTCACTGTTCCGTACTGCATGGCGCGGATGACCTCATTGATGGCGATGGCTGCCCCGGCGCGTGGGGCGGCCGTCGGCGCCGCGAGTATTGCAAAGCGCGCGCGGCGCTTGCAATCACCCCGCCGGGGGGATCGCCCGGTCGCCGAGCATGGCCCGCAGGATGCGCGCGGCGCCGTCCATCGCCGCGGCGACGTTGGCGAGCACGTCCTGCAGGGTGATGACTTCGTCGGGATCGGGGCCGGCGCCGGCCGCCCAGTTGGCGACGATGGCGAGGCAGGCGTAGTCGAGCCCGAGTTCGCGCGCGAGCCCGGCCTCGGGCATGCCGGTCATGCCGACCAGGTCGCAGCCGTCGCGGCGCATGCGCGCGATTTCCGCCCGGGTTTCCAGCCTCGGGCCCTGGGTCGCGCCGTAGCAGCCGCCCACCTGCAGCGGCACGCCGGCGATCGCGGCGGCGTCGGCGACCCGGGTCCGCAGCGCGGCCGTGTAGGGTTCGCCGAAGTCGATGTGCAGCACCTCGCTGCCCGGTTCCTCGCACAGGGTCGACACGCGGCCCCAGGTGTAGTCGATCAGTTGGTCCGGGCAGGCCAGCACGCGCGGGCCGAAGCGTTCGCCGATGCCGCCGACGGTGTTGAGCGCCAGCACGCGGTTCGCGCCGACGGCCTTGAGCGCGGCGAGGTTGGCGCGGTAGTTGATCTTGTGCGGCGGCAGCGAATGGCCTTCGCCGTGGCGCGCGAGGAAGGCGACGCGCTTTCCGGCGTAGATGCCGACGCGGACCGGCCCCGACGGCGCGCCGTAGGCCGTGACCGGCTGGTGGCTTTCGACGTCGGCGAGTTCGCCCAGCGCGTACACCCCGGTGCCGCCGATGACTGCGAGTTCGATCGTCATCTTGAGTTTCCTTCAGTCGCGATGAAGGGTCTTAATTCCGAGATCGGCGGAAGCTCGGTGATGTCGAAATCGCCAAAACTGCAAAGCTCCAGCTCGGTAATGCGCGTATCGGTCGCCCATAGCATCACGCCAGCAAATCCGTTCCCGGTGGGTATGGTCATCATGTCGGCAACGAGCGCAGCCCCTTGGGTGATTGGTTCGTCCGACACGTTTGCTCCGAACAAAATTCCCGGGCACTGACCACATCCGCAACGCGCGATGATGGTCAGATGCTCAAGCTCACCAAGCCGTTCGGGAGCATTTTCGCGGAGCAAGAATTCGAGCATTTCCCGTTCGCGCGGGGAAAGTTGCCGGCGATGCGGAATGCAGTAAGGGAAGGCCGGCGTTTTCACCTGATGACCGGGCTCAAAGCGCGTAAATCGCCGGGAGATTCCTCCCCTGCTCGTGGTAATCCATGCCGTAGCCGAACACGTAGCGATCCGGCACCTCGACCCCGACGTGGTCGGCATCGATGCCTTCCACCCGGCGGTCGTGCACCTTCACCGCCAGCACCGCCACGCGCACGTCGGCCGCGCCCTGGTCCTCGCACCAGCGCTTCACCGCCAGCAGCGTGTGGCCCTCGTCGAGGATGTCGTCGGCCAGCAGCACCCGGCGGCCCTGCATCGGCGTCGCCGGGCGGTGCAGCCACGCCAGCCCGGAACCCGAGGTCTGGCCGCGATAGCGCGTCGCGTGCAGGTAGTCGAACTCCAGGTCGATGCCGAGCGTGCCGAGCTCCATCGCCAGCGCCGCCGCGAACGGCAGGCCGCCGTGCATCACCGTGAGGTACAGCGGCGGCCGGGCGTCGTTGGTGTATTCGGCCGCGATTTCCGCGGCCATGCGTTCGATCGCCGCCTCCAGCGCCGCGCGGTCGTGGACCACTTCCGCAGTCGCCAGCACTTCGCGCAGGTCGGGTGCGTTCATGCCACGTCTCCCACGTTGATCGCGCCCGACGTCGCGCCTGCGTCCTGCGCCGCGACCGGGACATCGGCCATGCGCGCCCTCGCCTCGCCGTGGCGGCTGTCGGCCAGCAGGCCGTCCCAGCCGAGCGCGCCGCGACCGACCAGCCCGGCCAGCGCCATGGTGTTCGACTTGCGGCCTTCGAGCGCGCGCAACGCGTCCTCGACCATCTGCGGATGGCAGACCAGCACCACGTCGCAGCCGGCGTCGAGGTGCGCTTCCACGCGCGCCTTGGTGCCGCCGGCCGAATGCGCCGCGGCCATGCCGATGTCGTCGGAGAACACCACGCCGCGGAACCGCATCTCGCCGCGCAGGATGTCGCCGATCCAGCGTGGCGAATAGCCGGCCGGTTCCGGCGCGATCTGCGGATAGGTGACGTGCGCCATCATCACCGCGTCCGCGCCGGCGGCGATGCCGGCGGCGAACGGAACGAGATCGTTCGCGCGCATCTCCTCCAGCGAACGGTCGTCCACGGCGACGTCGAAGTGCGTGTCCTCGACGATCGACCCGTGGCCGGGGAAATGCTTGAGCGTCGCGGCCATGCCGGCCTCGTGCATGCCGGCCACGTAGGCGCGCGCGAACGCGGCGACCACCTGCGGATCCGGCGAGAACGCGCGGTTGCCGATGGCGCGGTTGCCGCGTTCGAGGTCGATCACCGGCGCGAAGCTGAGGTCCACGCCGGTGGCGCGGATCTCGCTGGCCATCAGCCACGCGTGTTCGTGCGCCAGCGCCAGCGCCGCATCGGCATCGCGGCGATACAGCGAATCGAAGCCGCTCAGCGGCGGCAGCGCGCTGAAACCGTCGCGGAAGCGCTGCACGCGCCCGCCTTCCTGGTCGACCGCGATCAGTTGCGGCCGCGGCGCGGCTTCGCGGATGGCCTGGGTCAGTTCCGCCACCTGCGCCTTCGACGCGAAGTTGCGCGCGAACAGCACCACGCCGGCGCAGGCCTCGTGCTGCAGCCAGTCGCGCTCGCGCGCGGTGAGTTCGTGCCCGGAAACGCCGATCTGCAGCATCTATCGTCCTTGCGTGAGGTCCAGCGCCGCGCGCTCGTCCTCGCGCCATTGCGAATACGGGCGCGAGGCCAGGGCCAGATTGTAGTAGCGCGGGGCGTGGGTGGCTTCCGGCCCGAGCCAGGTGGGCCGGGCGAAGGCCTCGTCGACGCCTTCGAGCTCGATTTCCGCGACCACCAGCCCGGCGTTGTCGCCGAGGAATTCGTCGACCTCCCACAGGTGGCCTTCGAAGCGGACGTAATGCCGGCGCTTGTCGACCAGCCCGCCCACGCACAGCGCCAGCAGCGCGCGCGCGTCGGCGAGCGGGATCGGGTAGTCGAATTCCTGCCGCGATGCGCCCAGTTCGCGCGACTTGAGGTTGAGCCGGGCTTCATCGCCCTCGATCCGGACCCGCACCGAGGCGTGCATGGCCCCGCCGTCGACCATGGCGAGGTCGTTGAGGTAGCCCTGCGCCATCGGCACGACCTTGTGCGCGGCCGCGCGCCAGCCGTCGCCGGAGACGAGGAACTTGCGTTCGATTTCGATGGGCATCCGATACCACCTCATTCAAACCATTGTCTTCCTGAGCGCAGCGAAGGATCTGCTTTTTTTGCGCTCGCATGAAAAGCAGGTCCTTCGGCTCCGCCTCAGGATGACAGTCCTAGGGCTCGAACATCGCGATGGACTCCACGTGCGCGGTATGCGGGAACATGTCCATCACCCCGGCCGCGCGCAGCTTCCAGCCGCGT
The DNA here is from genome assembly GCA_044226035.1 of Thermomonas sp. Classification (GTDB taxonomy): domain Bacteria; phylum Pseudomonadota; class Gammaproteobacteria; order Xanthomonadales; family Xanthomonadaceae; genus Pseudoluteimonas. The sequence continues at coordinate 30,930 of JBGAHT010000016.1, forward strand.
TCGTTGACGAGATACCCCGCATCGCGCGCCAGCGAGCCCGGGTGGCAGCTCACGTACACGATGCGCTTCAGTCCCTTCAGCGGCAGCTGCTTCAGCACCACGTCCGCGCCCGAGCGCGGCGGATCCAGCAAGACGCGGTCGAAGCCCGCGCGCATCCACGGCTGCGCGGACAGATCGGTGGCGAGGTCGGCGGCGTGGAACTCGACGTTGCCGAGCCCGTTGCGCTGCGCGTTCTCGCGCGCGCGGCGGATCAGCCCGGCGTCGCCCTCGACGCCGACGGCATGGCCGGCGCCGCGCGCCAGCGGCAGGGTGAAATTGCCGAGGCCGCAGAACAGGTCGAGCACGCGTTCGCCCGGCTGCAGGTCGAGCAATTCCAGCGCCGAGGCGATCATCTTCTCGTTCAGGCCGGCGTTGACCTGGATGAAGTCCAGCGGCCGGAACGCGAAATCGATGTCCCAGCGCGGGATGCGGAACGACAGCCGCGGATCCGCCGGCCACAGCGCGTGCACCGAATCGATGCCGCCGGGCTGCAGGAAGATGGCGAAGCGGTGCTCGCGGCCGAAGGCCTCGAGTTTCGCGCGGTCGGCGTCCGACAGCGGCTGCAGGTGGCGGAACACCAGCGCCACGCCGTCGAAGTCGGGCTGCGCGTCGCCGGCGATGAATTCGATCTGGGCGATGTCGCGGCGCGCGTCCATGCCGTCGACCAGCGCCGACAGCGCGGCGATGCGTTCGCCCACCTGCGGGATGACGGTATGGCATTCGCGCAGGTCGGCGACGAAGCGCGGATCCTGCTCGCGGAAGCCCACCAGCGTCTTGTCCTTCTTCTCGACCCGGCGCACCGAGAAGCGGCCCTTGCGGCGATAGCCCCACGCGGCGTCGGCCAGCGGCGGCAGCACGCGTTCGGGCGCGACGTGGCCGATGCGCTCGAGGTTCTCCAGCAGCACGCGCTGCTTGGCGTGGATCTGCTCCGACTCGGCGAGATGCTGCAACGCGCAGCCGCCGCAGGTGCCGAAATGCGGGCAACGCGGTTCGACCCGGTCGTTCGCGGCGACGAGGACTTCGAGCGTCTTCGCCTCGTCGAAGCTGCGGTGGCGGCCGGTCTGCTGCGCCATCACGGTTTCGCCCGGCAGCGCGCCGGCCACGAACACGGTCTTGCCCGCGTGCGCGTCGCCTTCGGCGCGGCGGGCGACGCCGCGGCCGTCGTGGCTGAGGTCGAGGATGTCGAGCCGGAACGGCGTCAGGTCGAGTCGGGCCACGGGGAGGAATGCTGCGGGTGGCCGGCTATTGTCGCAGAGTCAAACTTCTCCTCCCCTTTCGCGAAGCGAAGGGGGAGGTTGGGAGGGGGTGCTCGATCCGCTCCAAAAACCCCTCCCCAGCCCTCCCCTTCGCCTGTGGCGAAAGGGAGGGAGTTTGGGTCACTTCTGCTTCCAACTCCCGCCCGACTGGTACCACCAGCCGGAACGCGCGCTCGCGACCCACTGCTTGGCGAACACGTCGCGGATCTGGCTTTCCCATTCGGGATGGCCGTTCGCCACCGCGACCTCGCGGTACACCGCCTTGCGGTCGCGGTTGTCGTCGGCGACCGCGGTGTTCATCGCCACCCGGTCCTTGAGTTCGAGCCTGGACGCGTCGCGCACGGTGATCAGGCCGTCGGAGGTGAAGCCGAGCGCGCCCGAATCGAAGCCCGCGCGCAGGGTGGAATTGAAGCGCGCTTCCATCCGCGCCTGGATCGCCTGGATCGCCGGGGTCTTGATGGTGATGTCGGGCGCGGCTTGCGCGCGCGCCTCGCCGATGCCGATCAGCGCCAGCGGATCGAAATCGAAGCGCATGGCCATGCCGCCACCGCCGTCGTTCGGCTTCTGCTCCGGCGTCGCCGGCTGCGCCTCGTCGATCACCTTCTCGACGAATTCCTTGGCCGCGGCCTTGGCTTCCGCCGCCGGGAAGTAGACGTTGATCGTCACGCAGGCGGCCAGCGCCAGCATCGCGACGTTCGCGCCGAACAGGGTTCGCACCGCCTTCCAGGTTTTCATCCGCTTCTCCGAGATGGAAAGACAATCGTTGGTTCGACCCATCATTCGACGACCGGTTTCACGTCGCCCTTGCCCACCGCCTCGAGGCGTTCGACCAGGGTCGGCCAATCGACGCTGCGGTTGTAGCCGACCACGTCCAGGCGCGGCAAGCCGGCGCCCGCGACGATAGTAAAACTGTTGCCGGCCTGACTGGAAAGTGAATCCCCGAGGCCGCCCATCGCGCAGACCTCGTTCGCGAGCCGGCAGGAGATGCCGAGGTTGGCGTAGCCGAAGTCGTCGAACAGGCCGATCAACCGGCCCTGCAGGCTGCTGACGAAGGAGGCGTCGCCGACGCTGCTGATGTTCTGCACCGCGCGCTGGCTGATGCGCTGTTTCACGCCCGGGCGGCGCACGCTGTGCATTTCCGCGTCGAACGCGACCGGCGTCCAGTCGACCAGGCGCAGGTCGTGGACGTGGCCGTCGAGGCGACCGGTGATGCTGCCGAAATCCAGAACTTCGGTCAGGCGCAGCAGGTCGAGGCCGCTGAAGTCGATGTCCGCGCTGAGGCTGGGCGCGACCCCGAACGGGCGCTCCATCGACAGCGCGGAGAAGCGCACGTCGCCGTCGAACAGCTTCATCGCCAGCCCGCCGTCGAAGTCGAGGCGTTCGTTCGCGTAGTGCGCGGACGGGATGCGCCCGCCGAGCCTGCCCTGGAACGCCGGCAGGCCCAGCGCCTTCGACACCAGCCCGAAGTCGATGCCGTCCAGCGCCAGCGCGAAGCGGATGTCCATGCCGGCGTCGCCCATGCTGTCGTTACTGCTCGGCGGGCGCAGGGTCATGTGTTCGAACGTCATGCTGCCGCCCATCGCCGGCACCACCACCGGCTCGCGGAACACCAGTTCGCCGTCGTGGCTGTCGAACGGCAGCGTGGACGCACCGAAATCGAGCCCGTAGATGCGGCTGGAACGCCAGCGCAACCCGCTCTGCACGGCCGCGCCGTCGGAGAAGCGCACGTCGCCGTCGAGGCCGCGGAAACCGAAGCGGTCGTCGGGTTCGCGCAGGTCGACGTCGTGCAGGTTCGCGTCCACCGCCTGCAGGCGACCATCGCGCACCACCAGGCGCAGGTCGGACGCGCCGGAAAGCTCCACGTTGCCGAGGCCGAACACGCCCAGCCAGCCGGACAGGTAGCGATCGCGCAGCGGCCCCATGTCGGTGCTGCGCAAGCGCAGGTCCAGCGCGCGCAAGCTCGCATCGGTCGCGAACGCGGCGCTGCCGTCGGCGGCGAGCACCTCGCCGTCGCGCCAGGCGATGCGGGGCAGTTCCCAGCCCTGCCCCGCGCGTTGCATGCCGTCCAGCGACAGCGTCACCGGCGTCGCCGGCAGCGCGAGGTAGGTGTTGCCGGCGAGGAATTCGCCGCCGCGCAGCTTCGCGTCGAGCGCGAGCAGGCCCAGCGCCGGGGTCTTGCGGTAATCGATGCGGACATCGCCGGCGAGCTTGTCCGCGGCGATGGCGCCGTCGGGCGTTTCCAGCGCGGCGCCGGCGACGGCGAGCATGCCGGCCACGCGCAAGGGATGGTCTTTCGGCGCGGCGATGTCGAGCCGGCCGTCGAGCGTTCCCGCCTTCAGTTTCCCGTCCGGCCACGCCTGCGAAAGCAGCGCCTGCGCCCAGGCCAGCGGGACTTTCGCGAAGTCGAGCCGGGCCAGGTCCGGCGTCGCCGCGTCGCGATGCAGGCCGATGCGCGAGGCGCCCTGCGCCAGTTCGGCGACGGTCGCCTTGTCGTCGAAGCGCAAGGCCAGCCGCAGCGGTTTGCCGTTTCCACGCACGTCGCCCGCGCAGGCCCAGCCGGCGTCCGGCGCGCGCTGCAGCCGGCACGACCAGGCGATGTTCCGGTAGTGGTAGCCGAGGTCGGGCGCATCGGCTTTCTGCGCACTTATCACCAGATCGCCGGCGTCGGCATCGGCCGGCCAGTCCAGGCGCGCGTCCACGCCTTCGAGCGTCGCCACGGCGGTCGTGATCCGCGCGATCCGCGCATGCAGGCTGCGCGCCTCGGCCGGCATCGCGGCGGCAAGCCCGAGCAACACCGGCAGGAGTAGGATCGTGCGCGTCACCGGGACAGCATACGCAGCGGACGCGAGGAAGCGATGAACCCGAACATCCTGCTGGTCGAGGACGACCCCGTGTCGCGCGCCTTCCTCGAGGCCGCGACCGCCGCCCTGCCCGCCACCGTCGCCGTCGCCGGCGACGCGGCTTCGGCCCGCGCCCTGGCGAACGCTTCCGCCTTCGACCTGTGGCTGGTCGACGCCCACCTGCCCGACGCGACCGGCGCGGAGCTGCTGGCGCAATTGCGCGGAATGGGCTTCGCCACCCCCGCGCTTGCCCACACCGCCACGCGCGACGAAGACGCGCATGCCGAGTTGCGCGCCGCGGGATTCGCCGCCGTCGTCGCCAAGCCGATCGACGCCGCGGCGTGGCAGGCCGCGCTGCGCCGTGCGTTGCGGATGGACGCGGGCATGCACGTCGCCGACGCCGCGATCGCCGGATACGGCGACCGCCCGCTGTGGGACGACGCGACCGCGCTGGCCGCGCTCAACGGCAACCGCGAACACGTGGCCGCGCTGCGACGGCTGTTCCTCGACGAACTGCCCGGGATGCGCGCGCGGATCGTCGATCCGGAAACGCGCGGTCCGACCTTGCACCGCCTGCGCGCGAGTTGCGGCTTCGTCGGCGCGGCGCGGCTGGACGCGGCGGTGCGGGCCTTGCAGGAATCGCCGTCGGATGCGGCCCTGCAGCGCGTGCTCGACGCGCTCCGGGACACGCTCGCTCAGCCGCCGTCGCGCTGAGGCGGGGTTCGCGGCACCAGCCGCCCGAGTTCGCCGACCAGCTCCCACGATTTCAACCCGCGCCCGCCGAGGTGGTGCAGGAACACCGGCCGCAGCGCGCGCCGCAGGCTGGCGAGGTCCTCGCCTTCCGGTTCACGATCCTCGGCCAGGGCCAGCAATCCGCTGCCAGTCGCGGCCTCGTCGCGGCCGCGCGCATCGCGCATCCGGCGTGGCCCGTGTTCGGGATCGAGCACGTAGCGCGCGGCCGGATCGATCGCCTCGCCGTCGCCATCGGCGTCCAGCGCGAATCCGAAGCCGAGTTCGTCCAGCACGTCGCGCTCGAACCGACGCAGCGTCCACGCCACCGGTTCGCCCAGCCCGAGCCGTGCGCGGCAACGCCCGAACGCGCGGTACAGGCCCGGATGCGGATCCATGCGCGGCGCGAGGCGCAGCAGCAGTTCGCAGGCGTAGAACCCGGCAAATGCGGCATCGCCGGTGAGCTGCGGCGCGGCATCCAGCGCCTCGGCGGAACGCAACTGCGCGAGTTCGCCGCTCTGCGCCGCGTCGAAGCGCACGTGCTGCAATGGCTGCAGCGCCGCGCGCAGCTGATGCGCCTTCGGCCCGCGTACTCCGCGCGCCACCAGCCCGACCCGCCCGTGGTTTTCGCTCAGCACCTCGACCAGCAGGCTGGTCTCGCGCCAGGCGCGCGCGTGCAGGACGAAGGCGGGTTCGGCGGCGATGCGGAGCATGGCGGGATTATGCGGGGCGCACGGCGCTTGACCACGCCCGACAATGTCAATACATTGTATGCATGATCCGGTTCGAATGGGACGAGGCCAAGGCCGCGGCCAACCTGAAGAAGCACGGCGTCGCATTCGCCGAAGCAGCTTCGGCCTTCACCGATGATCGCGCGAAGATCATCGCCGACCCCGATCATTCGGAGGACGAGGATCGTTTCGTTCTCCTCGGCTTGAGCGCCCATCTCAACCTGCTCGTGGTCTGCCACTGTTATCGGCATGAGAACGACACGATCAGGATCATCTCCGCGCGGAAAGCCACCCGCACCGAAACCCGCCTCTACTGACAGGTGCAACATGCGCAAGGAATACGACTTTTCGAATGGCAGGAAAAATCCCTACGCGGCGAAACTCAAGAAGCCCGTCACGATGCGGCTTTCGGAAGATGTCGTGGAGTATTTCAAGGGCATGGCGGACGAATCCGGCGTTCCCTACCAGAGTTTGATTAACCTCTACCTGCGCGATTGCGTGCTGCGCCACCGCAAGGTCGAGATCAATTGGCCGGGAAAATCCTGAGCGCGCCAATACAGGACGAAGGCGGCTTCGGCGGCGAGGCGGAGCATGGCGGGATTATGACGATCATGCCGGGATTACCAGCCATTCGGCTGTTAGTAGCGTACGCTTCGCTTCATAACAGCCTACGGTGCTGCGCATGCACAAGTTCTATGTTTCCGTATTGATAGCCGCATGCCTGGTCGGACTACTGCTTGGCTTAAGGAGCATGTTTCCGAGAAGCGGAATCTATTCCGGCACAATCAGGCCATATTGCGGCTCCGATGATGGCGCCGCGTCGTTGATGTGGCTACGGGCGGATTCTGGTCATTACCGAAACATACACGTGTTTGCCGATCATCTGTATCCGGACTTGTCGAAAAGAGGCAATCCACGATACGCATTAAACGCGGGGACCAAGATCGTAGTCGACCCAACGAATATCGAATCAGTCGGCCCTGACAGGACTTCGATGATCTCCGTATGCCGCGACCAGAATTTCACGCGTCACTGCATAAACACCGAATCGGCAATCATCTCGATCGAAAGCAATGAGCATGGCTTGGTTACTGGCGACCTGAGTTTTCGGCTGTTGTATATATTCAAGCGAAACATCAAATTCAAAGCCAAGTTATTGCCGCCACCCCAGAATCTCTTCTGCGGCTAACGCGCTCCACTTTCGCATTACTCGTAACCAAACGCCTTCAACGCCGCCTCGTCGTCGCTCCAGCCATCGCGCACCCGCACCCAGGTCTCGAGGAACACCTTGCAACCGAACAGCGCCTCCATCGACAACCGCGCCTTGGTGCTGATCTCCTTCAACCGCGCGCCGCCCTTGCCGATCACGATCGCCTTCTGGCCCTCGCGTTCCACCCAGATCACCGCGCCGATGCGATACATCGCGCCGGTCTTTTCCGACGGCTCTTCCTCGAAACGCTCGATCTCCACCGTCGTCGCGTACGGCAACTCCGCGCCGAGCTGGCGCATCAACTGCTCGCGCACCAGTTCCCCGGCGAGGAAACGCTGGCTCTTGTCGGTGATCTCGTCCTCGGCGTAAAGCGCCGGCTGCTCGGGCAGCAGCTTCAGCACGCTTTCGACCAGTGGCTCCAGCCCGCTGCGCTTGAGCGCGGACACCGGGTGCACCGATGCGAAATCGCGGTCCCGGCTCACCTCGGCGAGGAACGGCAGCAGCAGCTTCTTGTCCTTGAGCCGATCGACCTGGTTCACCACCAGCACCACCGGCACCTTCGCCTCGCGCAGCGCGTCGTAGGCCAGCGCGTCGCCGTCGTCCCAGCGCCCGGCCTCGATCACCAGCAGCGCCGCGTCCACGCCTTCCAGCGCGCCGCGCGCCGCGCGGTTCATCGCCCGGTGCATGGCCTTGCCGCCGTGGCGCGACTGCTCGCGGTGCAGGCCGGGCGTATCCACCAGCAGCAACTGCCCGTGCGGGAACGTGGCGATGCCGAGCAGGCGGTGGCGCGTGGTCTGCGGGCGGTTGGAGGTGATGCTGACCTTGGCCCCGACCAGCGCGTTGACCAGGGTGGACTTGCCGACATTGGGGCGGCCGATGACGGCCACCGTGCCGGCGTGGAAAGCGGGTGCGTTCATGCGGGGATTGTAGAGCCTGCCCCGGACCTGATCCGGGGGCGGGTTTCCGTAAAAAACACCGTTCGTGGTGAGGAGGGTTGTGGAAGCCGAAGGCTGAACAACCCGTCTCGAACCACACCCTTCGAGACGTCGGGCTCGGTCTGCGGCCTCGACTCCGACTCCTCAGGGCGAACGGGGATTTGCTTCGAGTTGCCCCAGCACCTTCTCCGCCGCGGCCTGTTCCGCGGCGCGGCGCGACCCGCCCTCGCCCTCGGCGCGGATCGCCGGTTCGGCCAGGGTGCAGGCCACGCGGAACACCTTGGCGTGGTCGTCGCCGGATTCGGACGCCAGTTCGTACGCCGGCAACGCGCGCTGCCGCGCCTGCAGCCATTCCTGCAGCCGGGTCTTGGCGTCCTTGCCGACCTTGTGCGGCGGCGGCAACGCGGCGAGCGACGGCTCGAACCACGGCAGCACGGCTTCGCGGCAACGCATGAAATCGCTGTCGAGGTAGATCGCCGCGACCACGGCTTCGAGCGCGTCGGCGAGGATGGAATCGCGGCGATGCCCGCCGCTCTTGAGTTCGCCCGGGCCAAGGGTGAGGCGCGAGCCGAGGTCGAGTTCGCGCGCGATCGCGGCCAGCGCGGATTCGCGCACCAGTTCGGCGCGGGCGCGGGTCAGCGCGCCTTCGTCCGCGCGCGGCCAGCGCAGGTACAGCGCCTCGGCGACGACCAGGTTGACCAGCGCGTCGCCGAGGAATTCCAGCCGTTCGTTGTGCGGGGCGCCGGCGCTGCGGTGCGTCAGCGCCTGCGCGAGCAGTTGCGCCGACGCGAAGCGATGGCCGATGCCGTCATTCGCCTTCGTTGGTGCTGCCGCCACCGGTCAGGGCCTGGGTCTTGTTGAACGTGCCGACGATGTCGAGGTCGTCGATCAGCGGCCGGCGGACTTCGTAATTCACCGTCAGGTTGTAGCCGTTGTCGTTGCGCTCGACCTTGACGTTCTCCGGCTTCAGGTCCTCGTCGGCGTAGTTCACGTACAGCCGGCGGAAGAACAGGTCCTTGATCTTCGCCGGATCCATCTGGCCCACGCCCGGCTCGCTGGCGACGCCCTTCATCGCCGAGCGCACGCTGAAGAACTGTTCGTAGATCGGGAAGACCTTCATGCCGAGGTAGGCGAGTACGCCCACCAGCGCCAGCATGACCACGAACCCGATCAGTGTGATTCCCCGTTGATTGCGCATCATCGCGTTCCCCCTGGTTGGATGCGGCGCCCGCCGCGCCGGCCCCGGCATTGTGGCGCGGAACGGCCGCGAGGGCCACGCCGCGGCCCGGGTCACTGGATGCTGTCGCCGATCCGGTGGAAATCGACCCCGCCGGCGCTGCCGTCCCAATGCATCCAGATCAGGAAGGCCTTGCCGCGCAGGTTCTGCTCGGGCAGGAAATGCGCGCCCTGCGGCCAGAACCGGCTGTCCTCGCTGTTGTCGCGGTTGTCGCCCATCACGAAGTACTGGCCGGGCGGCACCTTCCATTCGCCCTCGCCCTGCAGGAAGTACGGCATGTCCTCCCGCTCCAGCACCGGATGCGGGCGGCCGGGAAGTTCCTCGGTCAGCAGCGTCGCGCCGCTGGCCTCCATGCCCTGCCCGGTGCCGGCGTAGATGCCGACCTTGCGGTACTGCAGCGGCTGGCCGTTGATGTACACGGTGTTGTCGCGGTAGGCCACGGTGTCGCCGGGCAGGCCGATGATGCGCTTGATCCAGTCCTCGTCCGGGTGGTGCGGCGGGCGGAACACGACCACGTCGCCGCGCTTGGGCTCGCCCAGCGGCAGGAACTTGGTGTTGGTGATCGGCAGGCGCAGGCCGTAGGCGAACTTGTTGACCAGGATGAAGTCGCCGATCAGCAGGCTCGGCATCATCGAGCTGGAAGGAATGCGGAACGGCTCCGCGACGAAGCTGCGCAGGCCGAGCACGATCGCGAGTACCGGGAAGAACGCGCGCGAATAATCGACGATCAGCGGTTCCTTGTCCTCCAGCAGGCCGGCGCGCGCGGCGCGCGCCTTGCGCCACCACAGCTTGTCGACCAGCCAGACCAGGCCGGAGAACAGGGTCAGGACGACCAGGGCGATTTCGAACCAGCGCATCTAGAACTCCTCTAGGGGCCAGAGGTCAGGGACCAGAGACCGGGGAAAGATCATTCGAGCAAGAAACCGCAGAAGGCTTCGACCCTGACCCCTGGCCTCTGTCCCCTGCTCACTTGCTGTCCACCTGCAGCACGGCGAGGAAGGCCTCCTGCGGGATCTCGACCCGCCCGACCTGCTTCATCCGCTTCTTGCCTTCCTTCTGCTTCTCCAGCAGCTTCTTCTTGCGCGTGGCGTCGCCGCCGTAGCACTTGGCCAGCACGTTCTTGCGCAGCGCCTTGACCGTGGTGCGGGCGATGACCTGCGCGCCGATCGCGGCCTGGATCGCCACGTCGAACATCTGCCGCGGGATCAGGTCCTTCATCTTCTCGGTCAGTTCGCGGCCGCGGCGGTCCGCGTGCGAGCGGTGGACGATGATCGAAAGCGCATCGACCTTGTCGCCGTTGATCAGCGTGTCCACGCGCACGAACGGGCCGGCGTCGAAGCGCAGGAAGTGGTAGTCCAGCGAGGCGTAGCCGCGGCTCACCGACTTCAGCTTGTCGAAGAAGTCCAGCACCACCTCGGCCATCGGCAGCTCGTAGGCGATCTGCACCTGGCTGGCCATGTAGGTGATGCCGACCTGCACGCCGCGCTTGTCCTCGCACAGCTTGATGATGTTGCCGATGTACTCGGGCGGGGTGAGGATGTTGGCGCGGATGATCGGCTCGCGGATCTCGCCGACCTGGTTCGGCGGCGGCAGCTTGGCCGGGTTGTCCAGCGGCATCACGCTGCCGTCGGTCTTCAGCACCTCGTACACCACCGTCGGCGCGGTGGTGATGAGGTTGAGGTCGTATTCGCGCTCCAGCCGTTCCTGCACGATTTCCATGTGCAGCATGCCGAGGAAGCCGCAGCGGAAGCCGAAGCCCATCGCTTCGGAGCTCTCCGGCTCGAAGCGCAGCGCGGCGTCGTTGAGGCGCAGCTTCTCCAGCGCCTCGCGCAGCGCCGGGTAATCCTCGGCATCGACCGGGAACAGGCCGGCGAACACGCGCGGCTGCATTTCCTGGAAGCCCGGCAGCGGCTTCGGCGCCGGGTCGTTGGCCATGGTCAGGGTGTCGCCGACCGGCGCGCCATGCACGTCCTTGATCGAGGCGGTGACCCAGCCGACTTCGCCCGCCTTCAGCGCCGGCAGCACCTTGCGCTTGGGCGTGAACACGCCGACGTCGTCGACCTGGTGCGTGCGCCCGGTCGACATCACCAGCAGCTTGTCGCCCTTGCGGATCTCGCCCTGCATCACGCGAACCAGCGAGACCACGCCGAGGTAGTTGTCGAACCACGAGTCGATGATCAGCGCCTGCAGCTTGTCGGTGTCGCGCGGGCGCGGCGGCGGGATGCGCTGGACGATGGCCTCGAGCACGTCGGGCACGTTCATGCCGGTCTTGGCCGAGATCGCGACCGCGTCGGTGGCGTCGATGCCGATGACGGCTTCGATCTCGCCCTTGGCGCGGTCGATGTCGGCGGTCGGCAGGTCGATCTTGTTCAGCACCGGCACCACTTCCAGGCCCTGCTCCACCGCGGTGTAGCAGTTGGCCACCGATTGCGCTTCCACGCCCTGCGCCGCGTCGACGACCAGCAGCGCGCCCTCGCAGGCGGCGAGCGAGCGGCTGACCTCGTAGCTGAAATCGACGTGGCCGGGCGTGTCGATGAAGTTGAGCTGGTAGGTGCGCCCATCCTTCGCGGTGTAGGGCAGCGAAACCGACTGCGCCTTGATGGTGATGCCGCGTTCGCGCTCGATCGGGTTCGAATCGAGCACCTGCGCTTCCATCTCGCGTTCCTGCAGGCCGCCGCAGATCTGGATGATGCGGTCGGCCAGCGTCGACTTGCCGTGGTCGACGTGGGCGATGATGGAGAAATTGCGGATGTCCCGCATCGCTGCGGACGGATCGGAAGACATGGGCGGCGGCAATGGCCGTCGTCGGCCGTGGGAGGCGGTGAACGCGGGATTATCGCACGCCCGCCGCCGGCACCGGACCGGGCGCGCCGTCCACCGCGATGGCCGCGGGGCCGAACCATCGCGGCCCCGCGGCGCTGGCGTCATTCGTCGCCGCCGCCCGGCGTCACCGCCACGAACTGGGTCGCGCCGTCGCGGCGCACCAGCAGCATCGCGGTCTGGCCCTTGCCGACCTTGCCGAGCTCGCGGTCGAGCGCGGCCACGCTGCCGACGCTGGCGCGTCCGACCTGCAGCACCACGTCGCCCGGGCGCAGGCCGGCGTTGCGCGCGGCGCTGCCTTCGACGCGGGCGATGCCCACGCCCTCGCCCGGCTTCAGGCCGAGTTGCCTGCGGTCGCCGGCATCGAGGTCTTCGCCGACCAGGCCGAGCGCGTTGCCGGCGCCGGCCTTCGGCGTCGCGCCGGGCGCGGCGTCTTCGTCGTCGTTCGCCGCAACGCCGTCGCTCAGCCGCGACAGGGTGACCGGCACCTGCAAGGTCTTGCCATCGCGCAGCACCGAAAGCTCGACGCGCGTGCCCGGCGCCATCGCGCCGATGATCGGCGGCAGGTCGCTGGACTGTTCGACCACGCTGCCGTTGACCGCGCGGATCACGTCGCCGACCTGCAACCCGGCCTTCTCGCCCGCGCTGCCGGCGGTCACTTCGTTGACCAGCGCGCCGTGCGTGTCCGGCAAGTCGAGGCCACGCGCATCATCGCTCCCGATCGCCTGCAGGCGCACGCCGATCATGCCGCGCTCCACCTTGCCGCTGGTGCGCAGCTGTTTCGCCACGCTCATCGCCATGTCGATGGGAATCGCGAAGCTGATGCCCATGTAGCCGCCGGATTGCGAAAAGATCTGCGAGTTGATGCCGACCACCTCGCCGCGGGTGTTGAGCAGCGGGCCGCCGGAGTTGCCCTGGTTGATCGCGACGTCGGTCTGGATGAAGGGCACGTACTGCTGGTTCGCGTACTGGTTCGAACGACCGACCGCGCTGACGATGCCGGCGGTGACCGAATGGTCGAGGCCGAACGGCGAACCGATCGCCACCACCCACTGGCCCGGCTTGAGCTGGTTGGAATCGCCGATGCGCACCGCCGGCAGGCCGCTGGCGTCGATCTTCAGCAGCGCCACGTCGGACTGCTCGTCGCTGCCGACGACCTTGGCCTTGAATTCGCGCTGGTCGGCGAGCTTGACCGTCACCGAATCCGCGCCATCGACCACGTGGCGATTGGTCATCACGTAACCGTCGGGCGAGATGACGAAACCGCTGCCCATCGACACGCCTCGCGGACCGTCGTCGGGCTGCTGCGGCGCGCCGGGTCCGCCGGGCATGCCCGGCATCTGGAAGTCGGGGCCGAAGAAGCGCTTGAAGATCTCGGGGATCTGGTCCTGGTCCGGCATGCCCTGGCGCGCCTGCCGCGCGCGCGCGCCGCGCCCGCCGATGGTCGCCTCCACGTTCACCACGCCCGGCCCGACCTGCTGCACCAGGCCGGTGAAATCGGGCAGGTTCGCGACCAGTTGCGGCGCCGGCGCGGCCGGCGGCGGGGTCTGCGCCGTGGCCCGGGGCGGATTCACGACCAGCGTGGTGGCGGCCGCCGTGGCGGCGACCAGGGCAAGCGCGCGGATGGAAGGTACGGACATCGGGAGTCGACCTCGCTGGGGACGAAGGTGGGGAGGGTTCGGGGAATGGGTCGGCCCGCGGCTTGGCGCCGCCGGCCGTGCGTGGTTCAGGGACCGCTGTCGCCGGCCGTGGCCTGCGCCTCGGGCATCGGCAGGTTGCCCGGTTCGAACGGGTAGAACGAGGCCGTCGATCCGGTCGAATAGCTGGCGGTGAAAGCGCCGCCGGCCGAGCCCGGCAGCACCGCGCGCGGCCACGGCCGCGACGCCGGTTCCTGCGGCGAGAACGGATTGGCGTGCCTGGGCAGTTCCAGCGAAGGCTGCGGATCGGCGGCGGCAATGCGCTGGCCCTCGGTCGCGGCCTCGACCACGGCCGGGGGCGGCGCGCGGCCGGCGTCGGGCGTGGCGATGCGGTTGCGGCGCGCGGCGGCGCGACGGCGGTCGTGCTGCAGCCGCCGGAACAGGAACCGGGCTTCGTCCGAGGCCAGTTCGCCGTCCATCATCGCGGACAGCTGCTGGCGCAGGTGGGCTTCCATCTTGTCCATGGCCATGTGCGGTGCGGGCCTCTATCGGGTGGCGCGTTCTGCGGGGCGTTCGACATCCACCAGCGGCCGAAGTTCCGCATCGATGGCCTCCCGCGCCCGAAAGATGCGCGAGCGCACCGTGCCGATCGGGCTGCCCATGCGCTCGGCGATCTCCTCGTAGCTCAGGCCCTCGACCTCGCGCAGGGTGATCGCCATGCGCAGTTCCTCGGGCAATGCGTCCACCGCGCGCATCACCGTCTGCTCCATCTGCTGGCGCATCAGCTCGCGTTCGGGCGTGTCGTTGTCGCGCAGGCGCAGGCCGGATTCGAACTGCTCGGCGTCGGACACGTCGATGTCGTCGGTCGGCGGCCGCCGGTTGTGCGCGACGAGGTGGTTCTTGGCCGTGTTCACCGCGATCCGGTGCAGCCAGGTGTAGAACTGCGCGTCGCCGCGGAAGTTGCCGATCGCGCGGTAGGCGCGCAGGAACGCCTCCTGCGCCACGTCCTGGCATTCGCTCCAGTCGGGGATGTAGCGCCCGATCAGCGCGGCCACGCGGTGCTGGTACTTGCGCACGAGCAGGTCGAAGGCGGCGCTGTCGCCGGCCTGCACGCGCCGCACCAGGTCGCTGTCGACCTGCGGGTTGGATCCGTGATCGGCCATCAGGCCGTGCCTCCCAGGGCTTCGTCGCGCACGACCATCGCGCGACAGCATGGCGCAGATGGGGACGCCGCGCCGGTGCCACAAGCCATGCGGCCGGATCCGGGCGGAATCGCGATTTGACGGTTCCGGAACATGCCCGGGATGATAAAAGCCGGACTTCCCCCCACGGATGAACGCGATGATCGCCGGACTCGATGGCTTGCGCTTCCAGCACTGGCAGGCCGAACTGCGCCCCGATGGCGCGCTGGTGCTGTCGCTCGACCGCGCCGATGCCTCGGTCAACGCGCTCTCGCAGGAGGTGCTGTTCGAGCTGGGCGAGATCGTCGAGCGCCTCGGCATCGACCCGCCCAAGGCGGTGGTGTTCCGCTCGGCCAAGGGCAATGGCTTCATCGCCGGCGCCGACATCCGCGAGTTCCAGCAGTTCGACGCCAAGGGCAGCGTGGGCGACGCGATCTTCCGCGGCCAGCAGGTGTTCCAGCGCATCGCCGAACTGCCCTGCCCCACGGCCGCGGCGATCCACGGCTTCTGCATGGGTGGCGGCACCGAGCTTGCGCTCGCCTGCCGCTACCGCGCGGCCTCGAACGATGCGTCCACGCGCATCGGCCTGCCGGAAGTGAAGCTCGGCATCTTCCCCGGCTGGGGCGGCAGCGTGCGCTTGCCGCGCCTGGTCGGCGCGCCGGCGGCGTTCGACCTCATGCTCACCGGGCGCAGCGTGTCGGCGTCGGCCGCGCGCGCGATGGGCCTGGTCGACAAGGTCGTCGATGCCGCGGTGCTGGTCGATGCCGCCGCGGACCTCGCGTTGAAAGGCACGCAGCGCCCGTTCAAGCAACGCTTCCTCGCCTGGATCACCAACACCTGGATCGCGCGGCAAATCCTCGCGCCGCAGATGCTCAAGCAGGTCGCGCGCAAGGCGCCGAAGGCGTTCTACCCGGCGCCGTACGCGCTGGTCGACAGCTGGAAGCGCGGCGGCGGCGGCATCCAGCAGCAGCTCCTCGCCGAGCGCAAGGCGGTAGTGAAGCTCGCCTCGACCCCGACCGCGCGCAACCTGATCCGCGTGTATTTCCTGCAGGAACGGCTCAAGGGCATCGGCGGAAAGGATTCCGGCATCCGCAAGGTGCACGTGGTCGGCGCCGGGGTGATGGGCGGCGACATCGCCGCGTGGAGCGCCTACAAGGGCTTCGAGGTCACGCTCAACGACCGCGAGCAGCGCTTCATCGACGCGGCGTTGCAGCGCGCGCAGGAACTGTTCGCGAAGAAGGCGAAGGACGAGGCGAAGCGCGCGGAGATCTCGGCGCGGCTGGCATCCGACCTCGCCGGCGACGGCGCCGCCGACGCGGACCTGGTGATCGAGGCGATCATCGAGAAGGCCGAGGCCAAGCGCGAGCTGTACGCCGCGGTCGAACCGAGGATGAAGGCCGACGCGCTGCTCGCGACCAACACCTCGTCGATCCCGCTGGACGAGCTGCGCGAGCACATCGCCCGGCCCGCGCAGTTCGCCGGCCTGCACTACTTCAACCCGGTCGCGCTGATGCCGCTGGTGGAACTGGTCCACCATTCGGAAATGGCGCCGCGGACGCAGGAACGCCTCGGCGCGTTCTGCAGGCAGCTGGACAAGCTGCCGGTGCCGGTCGCCGGTTCGCCCGGCTTCCTGGTCAACCGCGTGCTGTTCCCGTACATGCTCGAGGCGATGACCGCCTACGCCGAGGGCATCCCCGGCCCGGTGATCGACAAGGCCGCGGTGAAGTTCGGCATGCCGATGGGCCCGATCGAACTGGTCGATACCGTCGGCCTCGACGTCGCCGCCGGCGTCGGCGCGGAACTCGCGCCCTTCCTCGGCCTCGCCATTCCCGCCGCGTTGCAATCGCCGCCGGAGCCGGGCAAGCGCGGCAAGAAGGACGGCCAGGGCCTGTACAAGTGGGAGAACGGGAAACCGGTCAAACCCGAGGTGCCGAAGGACTACAAGGCGCCCGAGGATCTCGAGGATCGCCTGATCCTGCCGCTGGTGAACGAGGCCGTGGCCTGCCTGCACGACGGCGTGGTCGCCGACGCCGACCTGCTCGACGCCGGCGTGATCTTCGGCACCGGCTTCGCCCCCTTCCGCGGCGGCCCGATCGAGTACGTGCGCGAAACCGGCGTCGATGCGCTGCTGCAACGCCTGAATTTGCTGCAGGCGCACCACGGCCCGCGCTTCGCGCCGCGGCCGGGCTGGGACAATCCCGCGTTGAAGGCCTGAACGGAGGAATCCATGCGAATCGCGATCGTCTTGTCGTTGGCCGCCGCCGCGACGCTGTTGCCCGCCACGAACGCCTGTGCGCAATCCGGCGCCTCGATCAACAAGGTGCAGGAACGCGAAATCTTCAACCAGGACACCAAGCTCAACAACCAGCAGGCGCAACCCGCGCCGTCGGGTTTCGCCGCGCAGTGCAGCGCCGTGCTCGGGCTGGAGGCGTATTGCGGCTGCCTCGGCAAGGACATGCCCGCCGGCGTCGGTTTCGACAACTTCGTCGTGGTGCTGGCGCACACGAAGGAGGAAAACGGCTACGCCCAGCTCGACGCGACCAGCAAGCGCGCCTACGACGCGATCCCCGCGCTGCGCGACAAGTGCGCGGCCAAGATTGCGAATCCGTAGCCCGCAACGCCTTGCGAAGCCGACACCAGTGCAACAGACAACCTATCGCTTCAGTGAAAGGTATATCAGGACCAAGGTTCGCGGGCCTATCTACGGCGCGATTACCTTCAGTGCATTACTTGGCCTCATTACGGTCGTCATGACTCTCGCCGGGAATTGGCATCCGACCATTTCTGCTGGCCTTTTTGCTGCAGCGTCGATATTCATGCTGCTCAAGAACCGCAAGCTCAGTCGCACAGCGGCCGAGTATCTTCCGAAAGTCGAAGTGGAATTATCCGACGATTCGCTTTGCTTCAATGGACCCGCTGGC